>CALREJ010000029.1 GCA_943355155.1 Candidatus Peribacteria bacterium | reverse complement strand
AGACTCAGAAAATTCAATGGCATCACTTCAGACACATTTCATCTGCATCTCAAAGAATCTGAATTTCGATGGAATCACCGTCACTCCAATCTCTATGCTATACTTCTTCATGTTCTGAAAAGAACACCTCTAAACTAGTCTAGACCCTTAAGAAAGCACGGCGATGGAGCAGAGGAGTATTTTGTTGGATTACTCAAAGAACGCCAGAAACGTATGGACAAGTTCGGAAAGGCAGCTGTACAGGTCGAAAAAATTGTTGGCAATGAATGTGAAAATCAGCGCGAAGGTGTTCGTGCAAGGATCTTGAAGGTAGGAGGATTTTCGATGTTGGAGTAAGTGAAAATTTCTTATTGTTTATTTTCACTTACGTCAACTGGTGCGGATTGATTTTGTTCAACCAATTTTTTTGATCGCATATCTCTTGTGACTAGTGCATGTGCAGCACCCCAAGCTATAGACCCGACTGCAGCAACTGTGAGAAAACAACCCACACCTCCACTTCCATTATTTTCAGGAGCCTGTGGACTTTCTGAAAGTGACATTGGAACACATCGTAGTATGTTGTTTGGGTCTAGACTAGTTTAGAGGTGTTCTTTTCAGAACATGAAGAAGTATAGCATAGAGATTGGAGTGACGGTGATTCCATCTGAATTCAGATTCTTTGAGATGCAGATGAAAAGTGTCTGAAGTGATGCCATTGAATTTTCTGAGTCTTCTTTTGGCAAAGCTCCAGAAGCTCTCAATGCCGTTGATATGATTCTTCCCTCTTGCAAATTCATTTTCGTGATGATGCACTCTGTAATGATCGTAGCCGTTGAGAATAAGACCATCATAGGCTCTCCAACCGTCTGAGTAGATCGTGGAGCCTTGTAGTGCCTTTCCTTGAATGATTGGCAATAGTTGTTCTCTGGAACAGTTCTTCACGATATTCACATACACTTTGCCACCGCGTTTGAGGACTCCGAAGACCGGTGTTTTTCCCGCTGCGCCTCTTCCGCGCTTGCCACGAATTCTTCGAGCACCGAAGTACGATTCATCAATCTCAAACTCTCCGATCTCCTGCGCTTCTGCAATACTCATCTCTGCCATGCGCTTGCGCAGCAACATATACATCCTGTTCACCGTATTGCGATGCAACCCTGTGTACATCGCTGCTTTTGCAGCTGTTTCATCATGACAAAAATATCGCAAAAGATTACGAAAAACCTTCTCCGAAATATGGGAATGGTTCAGATACTTGTTCTTTGGCTTTGGCATAAGCAGAACTAGAGTAGAGAATTCTCTAATCTAGTCGAGACCCGTTGTTTTTATTTGTCAAAAGCATTCCATGACGAAATCGAGCTATTCATAAAGGCATTGTGTGAAAAAGTCGGCAATGGTAGCCTCTCTGGGCTTTTTCGTGCACCCGTAGCTCAGCCTGGATAGAGCATCAGCTTGCGGAGCTGAGGGTCGTAGGTTCAAATCCTGCCGGGTGCACCATTCGACTCGCAATCGCTACGCGAGATGCTCGCTCATGGTGAACCACGTTTAAAAAGGGGCTGTAGCTCAGCTGGCTAGAGCGCTTCCATGGCATGGAAGAGGTCAGGGGTTCAACTCCCCTCAGCTCCACCAATCAACCTCTCAACTTCTTTCATCGTCTCATTCATTTTTCCTTCATGATTGACGATGATTGCACTGCAGTGCTGGGCATATTCTAATTCCTTTTCCATGCTTCGCAGTCTGCGCTCCATTTCTTCCTTTGCCATCGGTGCTCGTTTGGTGATGTGTTTGATCAACTGGTCTGTACTTTCTGGCATCAGGAAAATTGATTGCAGATGGTACGCGTGGTCGCCCATGAAGAGGGGATTACTTTGAATACTTACAAATCCCTGCACATCGACTTCGCGGACGACGATTTTTCCTTGTTCTATGAACGGAATGATTTCATCTGCCATCGTTGCGTAGCGTTCGCCACCGTGGACGATTGCCCATTCGAGAATCTTCCCTTCTTTCAGGAGTTCATCAAATTCCTGTCCACTCATAAAATGATACAAGTCATTACTTTCCCCCGCTCGTTTTGCCCGTGTGGTTGCGGATTTGGGGAAATGGTAGTTGGGATGGGCAGCACGAAGACGCTTTAAAATCACGCTTTTTCCGACGCCACTGGGGCCGATAATCAGGACGAGTTTGCCGGTTTCAGGCTTCTGTTCGTGTGCCATGGGTGGATGCTACCGCATGGATAGCCCTTGTCCAAATCTTCCTTTTCCGCTATACTGATTGGATTTGTTCTTTTCACACCAACTCCCTACGTAGCAGGGGAGGGAAGCGGATCTCGCAAAGATCCCCCGCCACGTCGCTCGCGAGCGACAGTGGTCCTCTTCCGCCTCCCTGCTACGCGAGCCAACCACTCGCGCCGATTCCTCCCAGCGAGGGATCAACAACAAACATCAACACACACGCCTCCTCGGCTACAAAGAGGGCCGCTCCGGCTTACGAGCAAGAACCAACAAACACAAACACACGGGACGATGCGCCCAAAACACGCATCACCGTGGTAGGGAGTTTACAGCCTGGTCGCTGTACATTCCCCGCATAATCCTCGCGATGATGCGGGGTTTTTTGTATGGAAAAATGTGTTATGGTGAGGACGCACGAATCCATGACACATTCCTCCCGTTTGTTCTTTCTTGTCAACGGCAACAAGAAAGAACCAAAGAAATGCTCCGCCGCCAATCCCATCGACCGCTGACCCCTCCACCCCCCGTGGCGGCAGCACCCGCTCCTTTTTTAAGAGCAGCCTTCTCCTCCACCCTGAGCCTGTCCTGAGTTTTTACCGAAGGATGGCCGACGGAGCCATCCCAATTCATTCATAATAAAAAAAACGTGTCATGGTGAGGTGCTCGGCGATCGCAACCGAGCCACGAATCCACAACAGTTCCATATTCTCCCTCTCCTGGCAGGCGTGCGGGCAGGAAGGAGAGGGTCGGGGTGAGGCAATCAAAAAAATTCTTCTTCATTCCCCCGTCAATTCCCCCACCAAATTTTTTTCGAGTAGTTCATGCAGGCGATTTGCTTTTTTTGTCTGCGCAAGTGCCCACATCATCTTCACCACGCCACATTCGTACGTCATGTCTTGTCCGGAAATGATGCCGAGTTCCTCGAGAATAATTTGTTTGCGATAGAGCTGTAGATCAATCCTTCCTTTATGCATTTGTGATGTGATCAGCACGGGAATTTCTTTTTTTGTCACAGAGCGCAGCCACGAATGCAGTTGCTCGGGGAGCATTCCTTGTCCGTATGTTTGCAGTACGATGCCGTGTGGTTTTGCCGCAAGGAGAGCGTCAAATTGTTCGAGTGGGATTCCGGGATGCAGGGTCAGTGACAGCACGTTTGGATCAAACCCGATATGCGCTGCGAGCGTTCTTTTCCTTCGCACAAAACGTTTCGGATCGAGCGTGACGTCCGTACTAAACAGTCCGAGTGGAGCTAGGTGCGGACTTTCAAACGTGTTCAAAATCGATTGCTCCACTTTCATCGCTCTGGATCCTCGTAAAATATTCGGTCCAAGGACGATACAGACTTCCGCGATGTCGAGTTGTGCTGCGCGAATCGCAAGGACGAGGTTCGTTCTACCATCACTTGCCATGTCGTTGATCGGCATCAGTGCTCCTGTCAGCACGATCGGCTTGCTCAAATTCTGCAATGCAAAGCTCAGCGCTGCCGCTGTGTAGCTCATGGTGTTCGTGCCGTGGATCACGACGAATCCTTCGAAAGCGTCGTAGTGTTTTTTGATCATCTCCGCGATCTCGATCCAGTGGACGTGCGTAATTTCCGAAGATCCGAGGTTCGAGAGCGTAAAAAATTGCAGAGCTACTTCGCGTTGCAGCTCTGGCAAAAACCGATGGATTTCCGCGAGGGATTCCAGGTTCTCCATACGACCGGTTTTCTGGTTCCGAATCATGCCGATGGATCCTCCGACATACAGAACAGCGATTTTTTGGCGAGCCATATGCATGAATGGAATTATTCCTCGATCTCATCCTTCTCCAAATCATCTTCATTTTTCTCCTGCTCATCCATCAGTTTTTTTCCGACGATTGAACCGATGGCCCCACCGATGATGAGTCCCGCAATCAGGCGTTTGCCGATGTGATTCCTTTTGTCGTTTCGGTTGCTAAATGGCCACATACAGGGAGTATAGCAGATATGTGTTCGTTGTCCTGCGTTTTCCTAGGGTTTTATGCAACAAGACTCAGGATAAAGACAGTGAATGTATAACTGAGTAGAATCACGACCAGACCGATCAGTGCGCGAATGATCAATGAGCGTGATTTTCCGTACTGCTCTTCATTGCCCGCGGTGACGACCATCATGACACCTGCATAGATCACAATAGAGACGGCGAGAAGTGCGAGGAATCCAAGTAATCCGGATATGATAGTGGTGAGTTGAACGAGGATCGGCCGTGCGAGCGGTCGGGCATTTATTCCTGCAGCTCGGCCTTCCACAATTCCAAGTGTCGCATTGATGGCCGGAGTGATGAGAACAAGGATGAGTCCGACAGAGACTCCGATAACGCTGTTGCGGATTTGCGTGATCCCTTCTTCTTTCCCAAAACTCGCAATGGCTCTGAGGCCTGTGATGATAATCATGAGTATGCCGAGTGCGGCCATGACGGTCGTGACCCAGTTCAGAATTCCATTAATAAGGGGAATAAGTCTTGCCGGCCCGAATGATACAAATTCCCCACTTGTACTTCCGACAGAGAAGAAAGAAATAACAACGGTCTGACAGACATAAATCAGCATGATACCGATAAGTGTTGATGCGATTGTCTGCTTGGCTTTGCTCAATTTATCTTCTTCCTGACTGTTGATCAGACTCATGCCTGCTTTCACAATCAAAAATGTGCCAATCGGAAACACCACCGACCACACTGCGGCAACAACAGCAAGTGAAATGCCCTCAGGTCCGCCTCCATTGAAAGTTGTAAACAAATTGCCGCTGACATTTGTCACGATACTCGAAAGTGACTGCGCATCGGCGTGCGATGGCAGGAGGAGCAAAAGCCAGAATAGGAGTTGGGTCTCAATCATCAAGGAAGGGTGATGACAAAATTGATAATCGCGTAGCTGCACATGACGACAATCATAGCTACGACCGTCGTGAACATCGCTTTCTTTGCGCGGTCTTTGAGTGCTTCATCCACTGATATGACAAGGAAGAATCCCGCAATGATGAAGGAAAAGACAGACAGGCCGCCCATAATTTCAAGAAGGAAATTTCCGATGCCGACAATTTCCTTTGTCAGCAAATTTCCCCCTGATTGTGTTTGTGTGAATGCATTCACTGCTGCACTTGCAAGTAAAATCACTGAAACGCCGATCAGCGCGTTGAAGAATTTTTTCTTCTGCGCATCGAGCTCGGATTCCTCTCCCTGCAAAATAATCAGACGGATTCCCTGATAGACAATCATAGCGACCACCGATGTTCCGACCATGATGCGCAGGTAGAGTTCGATACTCCCAAGCGTCGATGCGACGGCAGTCTGATCCACGATCGGTCCGCCACCGTGCCCCTGCCCGACAGTCTGCACGATAATACTGCTGAGGCTTACAATCGCAGCCCCTGAAATGCCATACGTATACGCACTCTTTACTTCACTGATTGTACTTTCCTCCGAACTCTCGAGCATCAGTCTTACTCCATAGAACAAAAACATGAGGATCGATACCGCCATAAATCCCCGCTGCGCACCAAAAAAAAGAACGGTTTGAATATACAGAGCTAGACCCGCAATTCCTCCTCCGGGGCAAATCAGACTGCTGATGATGCAGGGATTGCTGCCAACATTTGTTGATATGTCAATAACATCCATCATCGCCACTTCGGGAAGAAGGAGTAAGGCGAGGCCACTGCTGATCTGGAGCAATCGGTTGAGGCGCATAAAATCTATTAATTATAGCAGAAATGGCGATTTGGGGCAATGTGTGTGTTTAGGAGGGTTAGGAGCTAGCTTTCGAGCTTTTAATTTCCCTCTCCCCGAGGGAGAGGGTTAGGGAGAGGGGTAACAAAAATTCATCTGTCATGTTCTTTCTTGTCAACGGCGACAAGAAAGAACCAAAGAAACGCTCCGCCGCCAATCCCATCGACCGCTGACCCCTCCACCCCCCGTGGCGGCAGCACCCACTCCTTTTTTTATAAAGAGCCCCGTGGCCGACGGAGCCCCTCCTTATTCCCAAATCCCCACAAAATCATTGCATCTGCATCCATCGTCATTAAAATATCCCCATGCAAACATTCTCTTCCGTCCGTAGTCAGCCAATTGTCCTCAGTAGTTCCACCGAAGCGCAAGTGTATCTGCTCTTTGCGCTCGCGATGGCGCTCAGCGTTGTCGGAGTGTTTTTGGGAAAATTGGCTTTTACTTTGGTTGCGAGCTGCGTAGGTTGTGATGCAACAACAACTTTTGCTTCTCCGTGGTCATCCTCAGTTCTCCTTCTCTGCGTCATCGCAGAATTTGCGATCATTCTTTCCTCTCGATGGTGGATGGACAGTCGGCCACTCAATTACGTTCTCTTTGCGCTTTTCCCTTTGCTCTCGGGATTTACGTTCACGCCCTACATCATTTCCATCCTCGCGCTGTATGTGAATGGTGCTTCTATCCTCCTGAACGCACTTGTGAGCACAGTATTTATGTCTCTCGCAGCGGCAGTGTTTGCACGCACGACATCATGGAACTTATCCGGCATGGGACGCATTCTCTTTTTCTCCGTTCTCGGACTTCTCATCTTTTCCCTTCTGCAGATTTTTGTTCCGGCTCTCCGCGGACCTCAGTTCGAGATGATGCTTTCCGGTGCCGGTGTTGTGATCTTTGCCGCATATACGGCGTATGATCTTCAGCGTATTCAGGCAATGGGTCGGGTCGGGGCAAGTCCATTCATGCTCGCACTGAGCCTGTACCTCGATATTTTCAATCTGTTCATGTTCATTTTACGCTTCATGCTGTCGATAAGTGGGCAGAGGAGATGACGGTTTAGGAAAGAGGATCTAGCTTTCTAGCTTCTGACGAGAGATAAGTATTGTTGACAATGGAAAAGGGAGTACTACAGTTACGTGCTGTACGGTTTTCTATGACTTTAGAAATAAAGGGATCGGCCTCCACTGGAAATGAAAGCCCCCCTTCATGGTTTGTCCGAGTGTGTGAGAGTATTCGAGAACTGGTAGATGTGGGCCGTGATAAGCTTTTTGCAATCGGACTTCCGCCGGGAATTCCTGCTCGAGAAACCCGACAGGCTCGATTGTTTGTGCAAGAAGCACCACATATGCCCGAAGTAGCGCCTGACAAAATGGCAGTAAGATTGGAAGATGAATATATTGGTAATAATAAGGTCATAACTGATGTTTCAGCACACGAAAGTCATGCTCGTGGCGTTTTATCTGCTCTGCTGGAAAGCCATCATCCAGATTGGAGCGAAGCTGGAAGAAATGAGCTGATTGAGAGAGTTATTCCTGTTATCGTAAATGTCTATTCTCCCAGTAATGATTTGCAAATTTCCCAGAGTGTTCTTGAAGCCAACGCAGCGTCATTTTGATCAAATTTCCCTTTACAGCAGCCTTTTTGATCGTTACTCTCTCGGAACCTTTCATTCGTTCCTAAGCTCCAATGTCCAAGCGCCCTACCCCCAAGAAACGTCGAGCCAAGCGTGCAACCCGCATGCAGCATTCGCATTACATATCCCTCGAGGTCGCGCGTCTTCGCAAGCGTCAGAATTCCCCGTATGGTGCCCAAGCTGAGCCAAAGAACAAGAGTGATAAAGCTCTGAAGGGCATCACGAGGATCAAGGCATAGAAAAGCTCTTTCCACTTTTGCATCATGGCTAGAAAGCGCCACCTCTCACGGATCGCAGTTATGCAGGTTCTTTTTGAGCGTGAAAAAAGACTGGAGATTGATGAAAATCAATCACTCGACATGAATGAATCCGAACTCGGTGCGATTGATCGCCCGTTTGCGGAGGCACTGCTCAAGGGTGTGCTCGAACATCACGAAGATCTCTGCAAAGCAATTCAGGAACATGCACCGGGTTGGACATTGGAACGAATGGATCCTGTCTCTCGCTGCGTCCTCTGTGTCGGTGCATACGAAATGATGTACGCCAAGGAAGCGCCGCCGGCAGTGATCATCAACGAAGCCATAGAGATCGCGAAGGAATTTGGGACGGATGAGTCGGGGAAATTTGTGAATGGGGTTTTGAATGGGATGATTGAGAAGAAGTGATGAGGAACTAGGAATTAGGAACTAGGATTTAGGAGTTAGGTTCTTTGGGGATTTTTTTTGAACAAATATTCAATATAGAAGCTAGAAAGCTAGTTCCTAATTCCTAAATCCTCCTCCTCCCCAATCCCCCGTAGCCTTCCTCAAATCTTCTCCCTATACTCCTCTCATGTCCCAAGCATTCATCAACCTCGAGCACGCGATCCACTTCAACTTTCGTAATAAAGACTTACTCGTCCAAGCCCTCACTCACCGCAGTGCTGTGCGGGAAAGCAAGAGGAGTGGCCATAACGAAAGGCTTGAATTTTTGGGTGATGCTGTGCTTGAACTTGCGACAACGGAGCACTTGTATCACCTTTCCGATAAACCCGAAGGCGAACTCACGAACTGGCGTTCAGCCCTTGTGCAACGCGAACACTTGGCTGCCGTTGCGAAGGATATTCAGCTGGGACTTTACTTACAGCTCAGTCGTGGCGAAGAAGCGAGCGGCGGGCGCGAGCGTGATTCCAATCTCGCAAACGGACTCGAAGCACTCATCGGCGCAATCTACCTCGACAAGGGTTTCGATGCCGCCAAAGATTTCTGTCACCAATTCATTCTTCATCGATTGGAATCTCTCCTCGCCGCCGGCAAAGACCGTGACGAAAAAAGCGTCTTCCAGGAATTCGCCCAAGAAAAACACGGCATCACCCCGCACTATGAAACCGTGAGCGCCGTCGGTCCCGATCACAACAAAGACTTCACCTGCGCTGTCTTCATCGGGACGGAAAAGGTTGCAGAAGGAAAAGGAAACAGTAAGCAGCGAGCGGAGCAGGCTGCGGCGAAGGCGGGGTTGAAGGCGAAGGGGTGGAAGTGATGGAATTGAGAATTGAAAATGGACAATTGAGAATGAACGATAAGGAATTTTTTCTACCCCTCTCCCTAACCCTCTCCCCTTGGAGAGGGAAAATGTAATGCAGTTGGATATTCCCTAATCGCCGCACCCGGGAACGGGTGCTGCTGTGTGATTAAAAATTACTATCTCCTCTTTTCCATACCTTCATTTTTGTAGGGTCATCACTCATTTCTCCATCAAAGCCTGCTGTTTCAAGAGCACGCAATAGTTCGGTAATATCCTCATGAAATTTATAAGAGATAAGATATTCCCGCTCTTTTCGAGCAGCACCATCTACACTAATTTCGTCCAATTTAGCTTCCGACGATGTTTCGGCAATTAAAAACTCAACCATACAGAATTGGAGAATTACTTCATCTTGATCTCGATATCCACACCAGATGGCAAGGACAGAGACTGAAGCGACTCGACCGTCTTGAAGGTTGTCTCTGTGAGGTCGATGAGGCGGCGGTGCGTACGCATTTCGTACTGATCGCGGGCGTTTTTGTGGACGAATGTCGACTTGTTCACTGTGAATTTGCGGATGTTCGTTGGCAAAGGGATTGGTCCGTGGACGATCGCGCCGCTGCGTTCTGCTGTGTCGATGATCTTACTTGCAGCTTCGTCAAGCACACGGTGATCGAACGCACTCAAACGAATGCGGATACCCGAAATTCCATCGCCTTTCTTTTTAGCCGGAGCCTTTTCCGCTTCTGTAGCTTTGGACGCCTTTTTCTTTGTATCTTTGGTTGTAGGAGTTTTTGCGTTCATAGCCAGAGGGGGAAAAGAGCAGAAATAAATGTAAGAACGAACCGTAGGGAGCGCGGCAAGCCGCGCTCCCTACAAGCTCATTTATTTAACAATCTTTGTCACAACACCTGCACCAACGGTGCGACCACCTTCGCGGATAGCGAAACGGGAACCTTCTTCCAAGGCGACTGGAGCGCCGAGTGTAACAACGAACTTGATGTTGTCACCAGGCATCACCATTTCTACGTTTTCTGGAAGTGTCACAGCACCTGTGACGTCCGTTGTGCGGATGTAGAATTGGGGCTTGTAACCCTTGAAGAATGGCGTATGGCGGCCACCTTCTTCCTTTGTGAGAATATACACTTCGGATTCAAACTCTGTGTGAGGCTTGATGGACCCTGGCTTTGCAAGCACCTGTCCGCGCTCAATATCTTCGCGCTCAATTCCACGGAGCAGAATACCAACGTTGTCGCCGGCCTCACCTCTGTCGAGGAGCTTATGAAACATTTCCACTCCTGTACAGACAGTCTTCTTTGTCTCGCGGATACCAACGATTTCAAGTTCGTCGTTGATGTTCACGACACCCTGTTCGATACGTCCTGTTGCAACTGTTCCGCGACCCTTGATCGAGAACACGTCTTCAACGGACATCAAGAATGGCTTATCGAGAACACGCTTTGGGTCTGGGATGAATGTGTCGAGAGTTGCGAGCAATTCCTTCAGCTTGCCGATTGCTTCAGCATCACCTTCCACAGCCTTCAAAGCAGAACCGCGGATGATAGGAGTGGTTGCTCCTGGGTAACCGTTCTTTGTGAGCAGTTCGCGGATTTCCTCTTCGACAAGTTCGATCAGTTCCGGATCCTTGACCATGTCGCACTTATTCAGGAAGACGACGATATAAGGAACGTTCACCTGACGAGCGAGCAGGATGTGTTCGCGAGTCTGTGGCATTGGGCCGTCTGCTGCGCTGACCACGAGGATAGCTCCGTCCATTTGGGCGGCACCTGTGATCATGTTTTTGACGTAGTCGGCGTGTCCCGGACAGTCGACGTGTGCGTAGTGACGCTTTTCGGATTCGTATTCGACGTGCGCAGTGTTGATCGTGATACCACGCTCGCGCTCTTCGGGAGCATTGTCGATCATCGAGTAATCCTTCTTTTCACCTTCCGGAGAAAAGTTGATAGAAAGCGCTGCAGTCAGCGTAGTCTTTCCGTGGTCGACGTGACCGATGGTACCCACGTTCACGTGTACCTTGTTGCGATTAAATTTCTTTGCTTCAGCCATACAAATAGGGGAAAAAAGAAGAAAAAGTCAGGGGTGAGAATGCTATACCCGTGAAAGCTGGCACAGTGTAGGGAATTGGCGGATGCGGGTCAACAGTAGATTATGGGGAAATTTTATGTGATCAGACTGACTTCGTCACGGTGACAGATACTCTATAATCCAATTATGAATAAAAAAGAACGCATCGAAGGCTTCGTTCAGGAAATCTGGGCTTGGTACAGCCGCCATAAGCGCGCATTGCCATGGAGAGATTTGAAAGATACGGATGATACCGAGCGAGCGTATAAAATCCTCGTGTCCGAAGTAATGCTTCAGCAGACACAAGTGTCGCGGGTTATCATCATCTTCCGCCAATTTCTGGAAACATTTCCGACGATTCAGGATCTCGCGAAAGCCACTAATAAGGAAGTGATCGTCGCGTGGAAGGGGATGGGGTATAACTCGCGGGCGCTCAGACTCCGAGATGCGGCACGGACAATTGTTGATCAGTATGCGGGCATTTTCCCTCAGAAATACGATCAACTCCTCGCGATCAAAGGCATCGGCCCCTACACGGCTGCGGCCATTCGAAACTTCGCATTCAACATCCCGACCCCGTGCATCGACACCAACATCCGCCGCATCCTTCATCGCACTTTTTTTGGTCCCGAGAATGCGGATGGAAGTTTCGAAAAGTCGGATAAGGAATTGATGAAAACTGCTAAGGAAGTTCTACATGTTGCAATTCATTCTCAATTCTCAATTCTCAATTCTCAATTCCGCCACGGATCGGCCGACTGGCACGCCGCACTCATGGATTTCGGTTCACTTATTCAGACAAAAAATAATCCAAAGTGGGACATCTGTCCTCTGACTGCGAAGGGGATTATGAAGACAACATCGAAGAATTTTTTCCGACATACGACATTCGACATTCGACATACGCGTCCCGAGCCCGGCCGCATGGAAGGCTCCAAATACGTCCCAAACCGCATTTTCCGCGGTCGTATTGTCGATCAACTGCGCGAAGAATCCACAGGACTTACTCTGGAAAAGATCGGATCGAATATTTGCAACGATTGGGGGAGAACGCATCAGCAGTGGCTAAAAAAAATTCTTGAAAAATTGGAGCGTGATGAGATTATTGCGAAGAAGGGGGCGGTGTTTTTGCTGAAGGAGTAAGGAAGTCATGGATTCGTCGCGGCTCCCACCTTCGCCTCTTGGCTACGGTGGGCAGGCACCATGACACAGTTTTTATTTTAAAACGAAAACACCGGCTGCACCGTTCCCGAACAATCTTTCTCCAGTCCGTAGAAAAATACCGGCCAGCCACTCGTGATAACATCGGGGTTTTTGTCGTTATTCCAGTCTCCAATTGCAATTCCGGTTCTGCTGCCTGCGCTATCGATCATATGGAGATCCCAATGCAGTCCCTGCCCCGTATTTTCCATCCAGTACGTGGCAGACGAGATTGCGCCCGGAAATCTGCTGTCCCCGGCTCCACTCGGGTTATTCATCGTCATCGCAATATCCATCAGGCCGTCTTTGTTGATATCCGAAAATGCTTCCCACACTTTTTTTGTTTGGCCGTTGACGATCGGTGCACCTCCCAGCACGAAACCGAGATCGTGTGAACTTCCATCAACCCCCGATATCCACTGTATCCGCACGTCGCGCGCTTCGCTTCTTTTTACAAACAGGTCATCCGTTCCGTCGCCATTGATATCGACGACGCGAATTTCCAGAATCCCGATACGTTCATAAATATCTTTTCCAAGATCTGCGTCTGTCATGACCTTGTGTGTGTATCCCCAGTATTTGTCTGCGATAATATGCGTGTTTCTGTCATTGCCGATTTTTTGCACATTGGCGAAACTGCCGATAATCGTGATACGCGACACATCGCCGATTGCACCGTTTCCCACAATCCCGATAATATCTCCATTGATATCCACTCCAAACCGCACGCTCGAAAAACTCAATGACTGACGATTTCCCGACGCATCATTTGTATAGATTCTCTTCACGGTGCCTGTCGCGGGATCCGTGATATCAAGATTGAATACGACATAATCGCCTGCGAGAGACCCCGTAATCGAAATGATTTCTTTCTTCCCGTCTCCATCACTATCCGCAATCTCCATGTTCCCGAGGTACGCGTTCCCCAGTGCGCGGCTGTAGAGCAACTTAAAACTTCCATCCGTTTGCTTTGTGTACGCGGTGATCGTGCCGTTTTTTCTGGACAGCACATCGTCTGAACCGTCGTCATCGATATCCATCATAAGTATCTGATCACTTTGATCTATCAGAGACGACAGTGAAAATGCTTTTGTGAATATCACTTGTCCATCCGTACAGACACTGCTTTGCGAAGACGATGCTTGGGAGGAATTCGTATTGTTGCACGGAACAGTAATCGAATCGCTGATGTTATTCATCGCTTCATCATCCGTCGCGTCACTATCGACAGATGCCTGCTCCTCCACGACTCCGCACGTGATCGCTGCCTTAAAATTCCTGTACACACTGATCGATGCAGTTCTCCCCGCGGGGATAGTGCCAATCGTGCAATCGAAACTTGTCACAAACGCGCTTTTGAAAAGTGGATCAGGAAAGCAGTTCATATCAGCCCCGCTCATGCGGATCGCACTCACCATCATCGATGGTCTGGGGACCAAATAAAAATGTGCATTCACAGCACTGTCGGGCCCGTTATTGGTGATGTCATAGATACTCTGAACATTTTTGCAGTCGGGAGATGTTTCCGTCCCACCGCAACTTGTTCGCACCTCTGAAAAAGTGAGATCCGCTGATTGTGTCTCGCTTGGTGTGGGTGGGGAGGGATCGGGTTCATTAGAACTGGATGAGGAAGAGGATGAGGAAGATGAGGAAGACGACGAACTTGAAGAACTTGATGATGAAGAAGAGTTTGAAGTTGAAGATGTTGACGAGGAAGAGGAAGAGCTTGAGAATGATGACATCGATGAAGAACTCATGGAGCTTTTCGTTGAGCTAGAGGTCTTCGTCGAAGAAGCCACAAATGCAGTTGAGCTTCTGCCGCCTTCGCATTCCACACGTCCACATCCCGTCGTGCAGTTATTGCTGTCTTTCGGAACGACGTATCTGCATCCCTGCGGAATCACCGGAAATGCTTCTCTACAGACAAACTGAGGACAGAGCGGCGGGCCAACGATAGTTGTGAGTGGTCTTTGATTTGTCGCTGATGCCGCATTTGCAGACAGTCCCTGTCCGCAGGTAAAGCGAAGATCTTTGTTGGAATACAGATAATAGACTTTTCCAAACGTGAACTGTGTGAAGGGCGGGTCACGCAACGTTTTTCCTGGATACTCAGCAGCAAGCCCCTGTGAAATATAGTACGGCCCATTATGTGGAGGTTCGCTTCCCGTGTACTCGTACATCCAAAAAAGAGCATCTGTGTCATTTTGTAGATTCATATCAGCAACAATCGGAAATACCCCGTTTCCGACACAGAAAAAGATATTGTCTTTACCTGCCTTCAGATCAATCATTTTTCCATTCGACGCATCGTCACTGGTAAAGAAGGCAAGCTGCGCTTTAAACTGCAGCGTCCTCCCCGCAAATGCAGTGACACACAGTGTCAGCATCACGAGCACAAACGTCGGCACTTTTTGGGAGAAGAGGGAGGGCATGAAAATCTACTCAGTATAGCAGAAATTGGCTTTTTGATCAATTTATCCCATTTTTTCCATACCACAGCAGCACCCGTTCTTGGGTGCGGCGAAGAAAGCGAAGTAGCTTTTGATGTCTGGGAGAAAATAAAAAAGTGTCATGGTGAGGTGCGCTCGAGCGCCACGAATCCATGACAGATTCCTTTTCCTTGTTCTTTCTTGTCAACGGCAACAAGAAAGAACCAACCCATTCGACACGCTCAGGGTAAAATCCATGCTCCGCCGCCAATCCCATCGACCGCTGACCCCTCCACCCTGAGCCTGTCCTGAGCCAGAGCCGAAGGATGGCGGCAGCACCCGCTCCATTTTTAAGAGCAGCCTCTCCCTTCACCCTGAGCCTGTCCTGAGTTTTTACCGAAGGATGGCCGACGGATTCCATCTAAAAAATAAAAAAAGTGTCATGGTGCCTGCCCGACGTAGCCAAGAGGCGTAGGTGGGAGGACGCTCGAAGCATGACACTTCCATAAAATTTCCTTTACTTCGCCGTCTCCTCCACTCTCCTCTCTCGTATTACATTCACCTTGATGATCCCGGGGTACGTCAGCTCATTCTCTATTTTCTTTGCGATGTCTTTGGCAAGCTTCTCCTGATTCAAGTCATCCACCTTTGCCGTATCCACAAACACGCGGATTTCGCGGCCGGCGGAGAGGGCAAACGCGCGCTGGACTCCCTCAAATTTCTTTGCAACTTCTTCAAG
>CALREJ010000028.1 GCA_943355155.1 Candidatus Peribacteria bacterium | reverse complement strand
TCATTTCTTCCCTTCCCTCTTTATGATCACTTCCTTTCTCCGAAAGCGAAGAGCGTTCACACTCATTGAACTCCTCCTCGTCATCGGCATCATTGCCATCTTGGCAAGTATCGTTATCGTCGCCATCAACCCGACGAGACAGCTTGGTCGGGCTCGTGATGCTCAGCGTCGTTCCGATGTGAACACCATCCTGAATGCCGTCTATCAATATTCCATTGATAACAATGGCCAATTGCCCTCTATTCTCAGCGGTTCCAATTTCACAGGCCCCACTCCTGTGTGTCAGGGTGATACACGAATTACGGGTGCGTGTGACTATACTTCTCCCGGCGGATATACGAAAATGGTGGATCTTGATGCACTCACGGGTTCGTACATGGTGAAGGTTCCACGTGATCCAAGTCTTGCAGCAAACACTGCGACTGGAACGCGTTACACCATTTCCAAGGCGAACAACCGCGTCACAGTTGCTTCGTACGGTTCTGAGCAGACCCCTGCTCCCGGTATCACCGTCACACGCTAAATCAATCGACACTGCATCGTGAAAAACGCAACGCCTCCGCAAGGGGGCGTTGTTGCATATTCATACACTCTTGATACAGTGTTTTCCATATGCGTCGCTTGCGACAACACCGTGGCTTTACCTTAGTGGAATTGTTGCTGGTCATCGGCATTATTGCGATCCTCTCCGGCCTCACGCTTGCGGCCATCAGTCCGACGAAGCAACTTGCGTCCAGTCGTGACGCGAAACGTCAGACAGATATTCTGGCGATCATGAATGGTCTTCACCAATACGCACTCGACCATAACAGCAATTTTCCTACTGGTATTCCGCAGGGAACGGCGAAGGAAATTTGCACGGTGAAAGGCGTTGCATGCGGAGATCTTGTAGATCTTTCCGGTCTTTCCGGAACGTATCTTGTTCTGATTCCCAGTGACCCCCGCGAGCCGCAAAATAGCACGGGTACCAATTATTTTATCGTCGAAAATGCACGCGACGAAATCACCATCACCGCGCCGGGTGCCGAGCGATCTTCCAGTATCTCACTCACTCGATAGTGGCTTTTAAGCCAATTTGGAGGCAATGCGCTGCTTGAGGGCATTGAGAATCACTAGGAAAAAGTGCGGTTTTTTGGTATAATAGAGAGAAAAATACACATCATGCCCCAAGAAAAAAAACACTCTATTCCGGCACCGACTTCTTCGATCCTCACACGAGTGATCGTGCAGTCCGTTGTGATGACGGTGTTTATCATCGTTCTCTTTTCATCGGTGTCGTTTATCGTGTCACAGACACTTCTGCAGAATGCCATTTATACACAACTTTCGTCGGTCGTTGCTGCATCGCAAAACAGTATAAGCCAGATGATTCTTGCTGCGCGCACTCGCACGGCATTACTCACGTCCAATGTCACCGTGAAACGGATGCTGACGCAAAAAGTGGAAGAGCGAGCATTGCAAAATCTTCTTCTTGATTTGCAGCGTGATGAACGCGGAGTTGCAGGAGTCGAAATTTACGACGCGAATCACACACTTCTTGCGAGCGTCGGAGAAAAGATCGGTCTCCCGAGCGACATGTCCTCGCTAGCCTCGCAGCGCCCGATCCTCAGCAAAAAAACATGGCAGTGGTACGACACGTTCTCTCCTGTTGTGGGCGAACGCAGCGAAAAAATAGGCATGATTGCCGTTCGCTACGATGCGTCCGATTTTCTTACCCCTGCCGTAGCCCTTGTGTCCGCTCTGGGACCGACTGCACGTCTCGATGTGACCGTGCAAAAAGACGGGCAGATTTTTCTCCTTCGTCCCGCAACTTCTCAAAAAGACTCTTTCACATTGGTGCTGAATCCCGGTGATGTCTTCGTGCAGCAATTACCTGCAGTGGCAGCCATGTACGGAGAAGCGCAATTTGGGAGGTATCAGAATGAAGAAGGCGCACATGTGCTCGCGTCCGCACAGCAACTGCAAAGTTTCGGATGGGGCATGGCGGTCGAAATCCATCGCGACAGTGCTTTGAGAGAAGTGCGATCACTTGCAAAAACGTATGTTCTGCTCGGCACCCTCCTTGTGCTGCTTGCCGTCGCACTCGCCTATTTGCTTGCGTCGCAACTCACATCCCCTCTTCGTCAGTTGACCGCGCGCGTGTCACTCCTGCGTCCGGGTCATTGGCAGCTCAAAAAAACAATCCACACAGGAGACGAAGTACAGGTGCTCGATCATGTGATCACGGATCTCGGCGTGAGATTGCAAAAAGTCTACGACCATCAGGAAGAGGAAATCGAAAGCCGTACGAGTGAACTCAAAAAACAGTACGCGATGGATCGCGCCATTCTCGACGGCATCAGTCAGGGAGTGATTACGGTTGATGCAAAAGGAATTGTCATTGGAGTTAATCCTGCGGCTGCTCGGCTTCTTGAATTTGATGCAGCGTCCCTCGTGGGAAAAACAGGGAAGGCTATTTTGGATTTGCGCAGTCATGACGGACAACCAATAAAAATTGCGCATCCGGTTGAGGTGTGTCTGTCGAAAAAACATGCGACGCGATCACCCGCCAATGCGCACTGGAATATCATGCGGAAAGATGAAACGCTACTCCCGATTCTCATCGCAGTAAGCCCTCTCATGCAGGGAAATAGCATTTTCGGAGCCATTATCGTGCTGCAGGACTTTACCGAGGAACGCCGCATCGACTACCTGAAATCCGAATTCATCACACTCGCGAGTCATCAGCTGCGCACACCTCTCTCCGCCGTTCGTTGGTTTGTAGAACTCTTCCGTGAGGAAGATAAAAATCTCACAGTCACCCAGCACTCGTATATTGATGAAATGGATAGTGGTCTTCGCCGCATGGCGGGACTGCTCACCGATCTTCTGAATGCAGCGCGTATGGATACGGAAGGACCAAAGCCGCAGATGCAACCTGTCGACGCTGCTGCGTTCCTGCGTGAAGTGGCGAAGGACAGTGAGCAAGTTGCGAAGAAATATGATCTCACCAGTAAGCTTATCGTCCCGAAGAAAAAAGTGGTCTTCCAGAGTGATCCGACGATGCTCCAGATTGTGCTTCATAACTTTGTCAGTAACGCGATGAAGTACTCACGCAAAAAAACTACCGTGACGATCACGGCAGCAGTCACGGATTCGCACATCAGCATTTCCGTCGCAGACCAAGGTCTTGGGATTCCAAAGGCAGACCAAGCCCGCGTCTTCGAGCGTTTCTTCCGTGCAAAAAATATCCGCCAGATGTACACCGACGGCAACGGCCTCGGCCTCTACATCACCAAAGAAATCGTCACGCGCCTCGGTGGCACCATCGGGTTCAAGAGTGAAGAAAATGTCGGTACGACCTTCACGGTGAAGTTTCCGCTTGGGAAGGTGAAGGACAAGGAGAAGGAGGTAAAGGAATAATATCGTCGATCTCGTTAGCACACAGGCTATTGACTTCGTTCAAAATATAAGTACAATTGGAGTATATTTGTCTCCAATCTTCGTATGCCAACCGGACGGATCCAACATCGCATCGATCTTGCCCTTCAGCGCGAAGCAGAAGGGATTTTAAAAACACAGGGAATCAAACCTTCCCAGGCGATCATTCTTTTCTATACCGAAGTGAAACGATCTGGGGGTCTCCCCTTCACGCCATCGCGTGTCCTTCCATCCGAGATTCCCAATAGAGCATTACAGAAAGATTTACAGCAAGCAAAAAAAGGAAAAGGCATCAAAACATTCAAAAATAAGAAAGATCTTTTTGCATCTCTGCATAACATGCAATCATGAGAGTTCCCGCCTACACGAAACGTTTCCGCCGCGACTATGCGAAAATGAAACGTTCGGGTAGAAATATTCTGAAGCTGGAAATTGTCATGGCATTGCTGATCGATGGCATAGCACTTCCTCGGAAGCAGAAAGATCACGCTCTTCAGGGCGAGTGGCACCACGTTCGTGATTGTCATATCGAAGGCAACTGGATTTTGCTTTATGAAATTGGAGCGAACGCAGAAGGTCAGGAGACGGTTACTTTTCATGCGACCGACAACCATGAACATTTGTTTGGATAACAAAAAAGAGGTCTTTCGACCTCTTGAGTGCGCCTGCTGCTCAGTCATACGCCGGATTTTGTCGTTCGAAAGGTGCGAATCTTCCGAAGGATGATCATCTCTCTGGGATCTCTATTGCTAGAGACCTCACCTTGTATCTGCTTGCGCAGACGACAGGGCATGTGCGGAGGGGTAAGCGGATCGACGGAACCATCAATGATTCCACTCACCCATTTCCTCCTTGCACCGCCATAAGTTTACCAACCATGCACCGACACAAAGTGTCTGGTACACGGCCCTGTTATTTCAGGGCGTTTCACACCCCGCGCCACTTGGTGCGGAGCTCGTCTCTGTGGCACTAGTTCGGTCTCGCATTTTAGATATGGTGCGAGACGACGGGTGTTACCCGCATAGCGTTCACGCGGTGTCCGGACGTTCCTCTTTAGCCTAGCCCTTGGGGGCTATGCCGAAGCGATCATCAAAAGAGCAGGATCCTCATTTTCTCATTTTTATAGCTTTTTTGCAAGATTCGCTTGGGATTTTCCATACAAAATTGTAGAGTCTCTCGCACGATCAGCTGCCGCTGTAGCTCAGTGGTAGAGCAACTCACTTGTAATGAGTAGGTCGCCGGTTCAAATCCGGCCAGCGGCTCCATCGTGACATCACCATAGCTTCCACCTTCGCTCTTCGGAGCTTCGGTGGACAGGCAGTGGTAGAGCAACTCACTTTTTGATTACCGAGCCAGCTTGTCGGCCGTAGCCAAGAGGCGGAGGCTGATTCAAATCCGACCAGCGGCTCCACCTTAAAACCTTCACGCAACTTTTAATTCAGATCACGTTCGGCAGGCGATAGACGAATTACAGTCAAAGGATTTTGCCTATCGACAAATGGTCGACAGTATTTGTTTTGATTGTATGGGATTTACATGGATGGTCTATGCGTTGCTTCAGACTGATCATCTTATCCCACGATTTTCGAGTACTCCGGAGCAATTAGGCGCAATAAATCTGAAGACATTTCACAATGCAGAGAGTGGAGATCTACTTTTATTTCGAACAAAATCCATTCCAAAAGATGTGAAAAGACGCCAAAGAGTCTTCACGCATGTAGGACTGAAATACGACGAACACAACATCGCACACATGTGTGACAGAGGATTGATGGTTGAAAGTATCGACGTTCTCCTACGCGGGTATATTCATCTCACGCGTGAGAATATCGCATCTGTGGTATGGGACGACGCACTTCAAGCGTACGTTTTCGAACATTCGTAGTACACTACCTCCATGAAACGTTCAGAAGCGTTCTTCGGCATTGCGCGGATTCCTCTGGATACCCTCGCGGTGTTTCTTGCGCTCTTCCTTAGTTACCGCCTACGCCAAGGGAATATCGACTTGATTCCATTTGTTCAGCTTCTTGATACTGCAAAAACATTGCCGAATTTTTCGGTGTATCTTCACTTCTTCATCGCGCCGAGTGTGATTCTCTTTGTAGTTATTGCGTCTGTGCTCGGACTGTATGTCCTCCAAGCGACGCGCAGTGCATGGGAGGAAGTGGGGCGGATCCTCATTGCGGTACTCCTCTGGCTCGTCGCGGTGATGACGTGGTTTTTTCTGATCGAAGGGCAACTTTTTTTCTCGCGCATTCTCCTCATTCATTCTGTTTTTTTCATGGCGATTTTTGTGATGGTCGGTCGTATCATCGTCACGCTCGTGCAGCGGTCGCTCCTCCACTCCGGCATCGGTGTGCGATATGTCGTGTCTGTCGGGAAACAAAAGATGGCGGAGAGCGCGAAGCAGACGCTCGTGCGCGACGTGCGGTACGCATATATGGGGCATGTGGCATCGCTCGAGGCGATTATGAAACTGAGCAGCAAACAGGACTTGGATCTTGTCCTGCAAACTGACCCGAACCCCGAGAGTGACGAAACACTGGCGCTGATTGATTACTGCCGCAGCCATCATATTGGCTACGCATTTTTGCCTCCTGTCTTTGCTGATGTGCCGCATCTTCTCTCCGTGGAACGCCTGGGGCTGCTCCCGATGATTCGCTTCCGTCCGACGCCGATCGATGGCTGGGGACGCATTTTCAAGTGCGGATGTGATTTGGTCGCAAGCGCTTTTTTGATCCTACTTCTTTCGCCGCTTTTGGTAGTGATCGCGATCGTCATCATTCTCGATTCCGGCTTCCCCATCTTCTACATTTCCAAGCGTGTCGGTGAGCAGGGAAAGGGCAGCATTCGTGTCTGGAAATTTCGATCGATGATTCAGGATGCCGATAAGAAAAAGGCAGAGCTCATGACTAAAAATCATCGCACCGACGGACCACTCTTTAAAATCAAAAACGATCCGCGCGTGACACGTGTGGGAATACTCCTCCGCAGATGGTCGCTCGATGAATTGCCGCAACTGTTCAATGTGTTCATGGGCAGCATGTCGCTTGTCGGCCCGCGTCCGCATTTGCCGGAAGAAGTAAAACTCTACACCCCCTACCAGCGCCGCGTGTTTGCCGTGCGTCCGGGGATCACGGGGCTCGCACAGATCTCAGGTCGTTCGGATTTGAAATTTGAAGAAGAAGTTGCGCTGGATCTGAAGTACGTCGAAGAGTGGAGTTTACTTCTGGATCTGTGGATCGTGTGGAGGACGCTCGTTGTTGTGTTTTCGAGGGAAGGGGCGGATTAAAAGGGAGTGCCGCACTTCGATACGAAAAGCGTGTCATCCTGAGTGTTTTTTGCTCGAGCAAAAAATGTATCGAAGGATTGACACGCTTTTCACTCAGTGTGACACGTTTTCTTCTGGTATGATCCCCCCATGCAAAAAACCGAACGCATCGTCGCCGCAGTCTGCGCACTCATCCTCGTGATCGTTGCGTGGCAGTCTGTGTTTCCTGCGAAGTATGTGCCAAGACCCCCGGAGCCGCCCGCGCCCGAACTCGATTGTATTGGTGAGCCAATCAACGTCGATTTTGCGTATACAGGAGGCGTGAATGATCCATGGACATGTAAAGTCCAGTGTGACGACGATAATCCTCGCTACATTCTGTACAGCAACGGAAAGGCGACGCAGTGCGAAACGCCTCCGGGGTGTAATGATGTGGGGGAGGATCGAGGGGTGACGTGCAAGCTACAAAACGTTTCCTCGAAAATGTAGAGACGACCGATTCGGACGTCTCGAGGGGGTTTGTATTTTAGATTGGGCTTATTCATGAACGAACGGAGACGTGCGAATCGCTCGTCTCTACGCAATTAAAATAGCTTCATCTGATCCACCGTCTTCTCCGTTGCACTCACAGTTTTCGTCACCCCTTCAAACTGACTCAAATACGCCATAATTCTTTTCCCGTATCCCTTCTCACGTAAACGCCGATCAAGGACAACCACATCACCATCGACTTTCCGCTGCTTACAAAATGTGCGGAGCAATCGGAAGAGTCTGCACTCCACACGCGGCAGCGCGTAGTCCTCAAAGCCATTGCGGTGTCTATCTTTTCTGCGCGTGAAGACGGGTTGGTTTGGGTGATCAAAGGGGAGCGATTCGATGAAGAGTCTGTCCGTTGTGCCGAGCGGAAGCTCAATTCCTTCGTACATCCACGGCGTCAGTACCCAAATAACGGTTCCGGTTGCGGCGAGGAATTCCGATTCCATCCTCCCCTGTCCGCCGGCAAGTCCTTGGCAGATCAGCGTCGCGCCGCTGTCTTCGATTCGTTCGGCATTGGTGATATAAATCTCTTCGATCACGCGCTTACTGCCACAGAGCACAATCGATTTCCCTGTGGGAGGATTTTTGAGCATTGTTTGGAGTGATGTCTCTTCGGGGAAACTCACATGGACCGTGTGTGGAGCAATGTCGTGTTTGATGGAGCGAACAGCGCGTCTTTGTGGAACGATTTCCGGAAGTACCTGTGTGTATCCGCGTGGAACGAGGAGCGTTGTTTTATATTTTTTATAGAGCACTTCATCGAGCATCAGATCAACCGCAGGGAGTGCTGAGTGCATCGAGAGCGTTTTGTCCATCCGGCATTCGATCCACAGCATCGACTCGGGGAGGATGGTGGGAGCGATCAGGCTTTGTAATTCCGTTAGCATCTCGTGCGTTTTTGCCGGAAGATTTGATTCTAAAATTGTCGTTATCTGAGATCGAAGCCCTGCAGTTTCCGCACTATCGAGTTCGCTACGAGTGATGTGATGCGCGTCCTCACCTTTGCGCGTGCGTTCGAGCCAGATCATCAGCAAATCAGTCAGACTTGTGAGCTCCTTATTCCCATTCGCTGCCGCGCGCAGATCATCTGCATTCAGATAATGTCCAAACGCTTTCGTTGCAGTGTCTTCGAGCATCGATGCGTCGTCGATGATGATGTGGGCGTCTGCTGTGAGTGTTTTGTGTGCGGGGTGAGAGGGACTTCGGAGGATCGTCAAAAATTGCCTGTGATCAATGATGCGAACGGATGCGTTCGTTGAGAATTGTTCTGCGTATGCAGGAGAAGATTCCGTACACGCAAGGCGTCCATTCCAAATTTCTTTTTCCCCTCCGTGCAGCGGCAATTCCTCTCGTGTTCTGGGATTGAACCATTTCAATTTCAAACAAAGTAATGCTTCCTCCACGCTCAGGGTTGATTGTTCTTGAAGTGCAGATGCAGAAGATTGATCCAGCAGTAATTGTCTCGGATGAATCGCAATCGCGCCTGTTGGAAGTGAGAGTCTGCGCAGCTGTGCATCGAGATTTTTCACAGCGATCCATGTCGGCTCTTTTTTCTTTGCAGACACATTGATGATGCGCTGTAAAAATGCAGGATCCAGATTTTCCTCGACCATGTCGACTGTGTTCTCAAGAGGCGTCCCGATTTTTTCGTCACTCCCATCTGCTGCGATTGCAGAATTCTTCATCGGTGCGATCCATGAAGCGCCCTTCCCGCTTGTGTCCGGGAGTGCATCAAACAGCCGCATGTATCCGCCACCGACTTTTTTAAACGTCTCGCGCGCAAACTGCAATTCCGTTTCATTCATTTCCAGAAGTCTTTCCCACACAAGCGAGAGTAATTCCAGCGTCGCACGGACGTCGCCGAGTGCGCGGTGTTCGGGTTCATGATTGAGCTTGAGGACGGCACTCATGTAGCCAAGCGAGTAGCTCGCAAATTCCGGATACACGAGCGATGCGAGCATCGACGTATCGATCATCTCGCGATCTGTGAGATCGAGTCCTTCTCCGCGGATCATCCCTATGTCGTACTGCAAATTTTGTCCGACGAGCAGAGTTCCTTCTCCGATATGCGTTTTGATCTCCTCTGTCTTCGCTGCGAAGTTTGGTTGGTCTTTGATCGCTTCGGGACGAATGCGCGTGAGTACCTGCACATGCGGTGGAATCTCCCCTTCGACACTCAGTAGCACTTCGTACGTATCCACGACTTTTCCGCCATCACACCGCACACACGCAAATTCCATCACATGATGAACGCGCGGGACAAAACCCGTCGTTTCGGTGTCGAGGACGGTGAAGGGGAAGGGAGGGAGGCACATGGGGAGAGAGTATCAGAATAACAGTTACCAGAATAACAGGACGCTGGTAACCGGTAATTGATACTCTGATACTCTGATATTCCGGTACTCCGGTACTCCGGTACTCCTCAAGCCGCCCTCGCCCCCTCCCCTGCCATCGACTGGCCTTCATCGGGAGTGAGAGAACTTTGCGTATCGTCAGGCGTTGCAGTTTCTGCGACGGCGGGACTACCTTCGATCTCTGCTGCGGCTTCGGGTTCGGACACAATGATCGGTGTCGGAGCATCTCCATCGACCGCCACGTCGCTTCCGTCGCGGAGGGACGAAAGTTTTGCTTTGAAGATCGGGAGTTCCTCGTAGTTATACATGTCGAGTTCGTAACCCGTGAGGTCTGTTGCAAGGCGAATGTTCTGTCCTTTCTTTCCGATCGCCATTGGGCGTTGTGCTTCTTCCACGAACACTGCTGCACGCTTTTTGATGCGGCGTCCTTGGTCATCGACCTGCTCCGTACCGTTTACGATAATCACTGCGGAGATCGCAGCGGGTTGGAGGGCTGTCGAGATCAGTTTGATCGGATCTTCGCTCCACTCGAGCATATCCACGCGTTCGCCGTTGATCTCTTCCATCACCGCCTGAATGCGTACGCCTTTCTGTCCGACACAGGCGCCGATCGGGTCGACGCGTGGGTCTTTGCTCGAGACAGCAACTTTGCTTCGAAAGCCTGCATCACGAGCGATGCCGCGGATTTCTACATCACCGTTCCGTACTTCAGGGATTTCGAGCTCCAGAAGTTTTTTCACGAGGTGCGCATGCGTGCGGCTGATTTTGAGTTGAGGACCCTTTCCTGTGAGCTCCACTTTCTCGAGATACACGCGGAGGCGCTTTCCTGTGTAGTAGTGCTCGCCCGGAATCTGCTCTCTCCATGGAAGTGATACGGTCATCCCTTCGATTTCGAGCGTCACCCAGTTTGGATCAACTTTCGTCACCGTCGCCGTCAGCAATTCATTTTCACGATCTTTGAATTTCTCGTAGAGGCTTTGCCTCTCTGCCTCCTGCAATTTCTGCAAGATCACCTGCTTCGCAGCCTGCGCCGCAATGCGTCCGTATTCTTCCGGCGTGACATCGATCTCGATTTCATCACCCACCTCGACGTCTGACTTGATTCTCTTCGCCTCCACAAAGCGCATTTCAAAGTTTTCATTCTCAACTTCATCGACGACTTCTTTGATAAGCAAAATCCTCGGCATCTCGAGTCCTTCCTCAAGCACGACGCGGATTTCCATTTCTTTGTTCCCGTAGTCTTTGCGGTACGCAGTCGCGATCGCTTGTTTTACAGCTTCGATGACTTGGTCCGGAGAGACATTTTTCTCGGAACAGATTTGGTTAATGGCGGCGATGAAGGAGGCTTTCATAGTAGGAGGACGTAGGAATTAGGAGTTAGGAGTTAGGACTTAGGACTTAGGACTTAGGACTTAGGACTTAGGAATGGAGACTGGTGCCGCCATTCGACAGGCTCATGGTGACGGCTGTTGCCGTCAAACGCACCATTCCGATGCTACGGAATAGTGTGAAGTACCACTTGAAACTACAACGAGTATACCAAAATGGACATGGGAGGCAAGGTCAATTCTGATCAATTACCCCCTCTTTTTGACTAGGGGTCGCTAGGTTGTCTGAATTTTGTTCCACAACTACTTCTACACTTTTTCTAATAAACTCTCGTTCTAATAAGTCGGTGAGTACTGTAGATACGGTTCTCTCAAGGGTTTGCACTCTAATATCCACGCCCAGTGCCAGTAATTTTTCTCGAATGGCTTCTGCTCCTCTTTTAATAGAAAGTGTTTCTCCTTCAAGCAAAACTAATAATGCAGCAGCTGTTAATTTTCGATTTTGGTCATTTTTACAGCGCTCAACTTCTGTGAGTGCATCTCCTCGCCTTTCTTCAATCAATTCATATTGTTTTATACCGATCATAACATCCAATGTACAACTTTCTTTACATCAGTCAATGGATTCCAAGCCATCGTAAGACCTCCTCCATTACCTGTCTCCAATAACTGAAATCTGCTGATTTTTTGTCTACGCGAACCTCTTGGGTATTTTGCAGTTCTAAGATGTGGATCCATGAAAAACACAAACCAAGCGTCCGGCGATCCTTCTCAGTTAAACTTCGCAGACGCTGTTTCGATTCTTCCGAAACAGAGTTAGGACGGGGCATGGTATATGCATATTCTACAGCTTCAGTAATTGACATATGATCATTATAAGTTTGGTTTAGAATAAATCAATTCTCTTTTAAGCCCCCTCAAAAACGCCTTCGAGTGCATTCCGCGCATTGTTGGCATCATTGAGATAATTTTGTAGGCGAGCAATTTCATTCCTTTTGGAGATTTCTGAAATGTCGAATCGATCTTTTCCAGATGCTTCAAGGACTTTCCAAGCGTTTCCATCCGCTTCAGCGATTGTTCCAATGTGATGTGATGATGGTGGAATGCCTTCGCATCGGGTTCGTAGTAGAGCGGAATGCTGGCATTTTTTAGTTCCGTCCCCCACACAATATCTTCCCAGCCGTACAGTGACACGTCTTCGCGGAACGGGAATTTCTTTGCGACCGCGGTCGGGACGCTGATGTGGATGGTGTAGGTGAAACGTTCTTGGATTTCTTTTGGAATAAAACCATGCGCATATTTCTCGATCATCGGATAGCCAAATTGCCAGCCGGATTTCTCGAGCCAGCGCATCGTGGGGTTTATTTCGAGAGTGGGATCCCATGTTGTGAAGCCAAGAACAGCGAACGTCTCCCCTCTCCCGGTAAGCGTACGGGGGGAGGGAGAGGGGTTGGGGGTGAGGGAATGTCCGCGCAGATGCCTCTCACACGCATCCGTCTCCAAAAAAGCATCATCACCGATGAAGAGAATTATCGGCGCGCTCGCTTTTTCCGCTCCCCTGTTGCGGGCGGTGCCTTGGTGGGATTTTGCTATTGCAAAATAGCTACTAGCCGCCAGCCGCCAGCCGCCAGCTTCTTGGAATACTTTTTTTGTTTCTTCATCATCCTCCCCATCATGTACCACAATTACTTCCAATTGCTCCGCGATTGTCTGCTTCGATAAATGCTCGAGCGTTTGTTTTAAAATCGCGGGGCGATGGTGCGTGGGGATGATGATTGTGAGTGAGGGGGCCATGTGAACGAGTATTACGTATGTGGACGAGTATTAAGTATAATGTATTAAGTATAAAGGGTATTTGATTCACCCATCCCCCTAATACCTAATACTTAATACTTTATACTCATCATACCTATACCTAATACTCCTCATGCACACTCTCTTCCTCGATATCGCCAGTCACCAAGGCTCCATTGCCTGTGTTGCAGATGACAGCACTGCCGCGATCACGCCTGTGGATCACAGGATCGGTGACAGCGCACTGATGCCCGCGGTGGAATCCACTCTGAAAAATGCCGGCTGGTCGTATCGAGATCTCACGCATATCGCATGCGTCGTCGGTCCCGGAGGATTCACGAGCCTTCGTATGGGCGTCACGCTTGCAAACACGCTCGCGGATCAATTGCGGATTCCTGCAGCGGGGATTCATGTGAGTGAAGTGTATTTTGCGAGACACCAGCCACCGGCCACCAGCCACCAGCAATTCGTATGGCTTCATTCTACAAAGAAAACAGAGTTATTTATTCGAACATTTAATATCGACGATTCTGAGTGGCAAGAGCCGACGCTGATCTCACTTGAAAAGCTGGTAGCCGGTGGCCAACGGCTGGTGGCTGCCCAGTGGGCAGGAGAGCTCATTCCCGCTCACGTCGAAGCATTGGCGTCCCTTCATTTACAAGAAATGCCGATGCGACCGATCGAGGATGTGTTGCCTGCGTTCCTTAAGAATCAATCGTATGGATCAGATCTGCTACTTCCGTGGTACGGGCGAGGGTGGTAGTACTCGGCTTCGATGCCGCACCCGGGAACGGGTGCTGCTGTGTGTGGGGTAGTGGATTTTGCAATACCGCGGCATAGCGAATACGCGACGCCGGGTGGTATGGTCGCGGATGGTGAAAAACGCTATACTGCCCGCTCGCAGATTGTTACTCTTATGTTATGTCTTTCCTCGATTCCCTCAATAAACTCCTCGGCGATCCAAACGAAAAGGAATTAAAAAAGCTGTGGCCGCGGGCGAAGGAGGTACGTGAGCGCTGGAAACAGGCGGATATTCAGGCGTTGATGCGGGAAGATTTGCCTAAAAAAACGGAGGAATTGAAAGCAAAGATTGCTAGCGGGGCAACACTCGACGATATTCTCCCCGAGGCATTCGCCGTTGCGATTCGGGCTTGTGAATTACTTCAAGGAGAAAAGGCGACGCTTGGGAGGCAGGAATTTATGTGGAACATGGTGCCGTTTGATGTGCAGATTCTGGGTGGCGTTGCGCTGCATAAAGGGATGATCGCGGAAATGAAAACAGGAGAAGGGAAAACGCTTGTGTGTACGCTGCCTGTATACCTGAATGCGCTTGCCGGAAAAGGCGTGCATGTCGTGACCGTGAACGATTACCTCGCAAAACGTGACAGCTATTGGATGGGTGTTCTCTACCGCGCACTTGGACTCACCGTTGGCACGGTGGTCCATGGACTCGATACGGATCAGCGGCGCGAAGCGTATGCAGCGGATATCACGTACGGGACGAACAATGAATATGGATTTGATTACCTGCGCGACAACATGGTGAGTAGTCGTAAGCAGCAAGTGCAGCGAGGTCTTTTTTACGCGATCGTCGACGAAGTGGACTCGATCCTCATCGACGAAGCGAGGACTCCTCTCATCATCAGTCAGCCCGCCGAGGAATCGACGACAAAGTACATGCAGTACGCAGGACTCGTGAAAAATCTCACAGTCAACACGCACTTCATGAAAGACGAAAAGCAGCGCGCTGCGACACTCACGGAAGAAGGAATCAAAAAAATGGAAGAACTCCTCGGCCTTGAAAATATTTACACGGAAAAAGGATTTGAAGAAGTGCATCACATCGAACAAGCACTCCGCGCCCACGCGATCTATCAACGAGACGTCGACTACGTTGTGAAGGACAACGAAATCATCATCGTCGATGAATTCACCGGCCGCCTAATGCCCGGTCGTCGCTACAGCCATGGGCTGCACCAAGCGATCGAGGCGAAGGAGGCGGTGACGGTGCAGCGCGAAAGTAAAACCCTCGCGACGATCACGTTTCAAAACTATTTCCGTCTCTATAAAAAACTCGCGGGGATGACAGGAACGGCGAAGACGGAAGAAGAGGAATTTGAATCGATCTATAAACTGCGCACGCTCGTGATCCCCACAAATCAGAACATGATCCGTGACGATCGTTCGGACGCGGTGTACCGGACAGTCAGTGCAAAATTCAAAGCAGTCGCATCGATTGCCAAGGAAAAACATGCGAAGGGTCAGCCGGTACTTATCGGCACAACGTCGATCGAAAAATCGGAAGTGCTCTCGATGCTGCTCAAGCAAGAAGGAATTCCGCATCAGGTGCTCAATGCAAAACAGCACGAACAAGAAGCGGAGATCGTCGCGGGGGCGGGTCAGCGTAACGCTGTCACGATCGCAACAAACATGGCCGGTCGTGGAACGGACATTAAACTTGAAGATGGAGTCCAAGCACTCGGCGGACTCGCGATCCTCGGTACCGAACGTCACGAATCTCGTCGCATCGATAACCAGCTCCGCGGTCGAAGCGGTCGTCAGGGTGACCCGGGTGAATCACAATTTTTCGTGTCGATGGAAGATGACCTGATGCGGCTCTTTGGTGGAGATCGACTTAAAGCGATGATGGAACGTCTGAATGTGCCGGAAGACGTGCCGCTGCAAAATGGGATGGTGAGTCGCAGCATCGAGAGCGCGCAGAAGCGCGTGGAAGGACATCACTTCGATACCAGAAAACACGTGTTGCAGTACGACGACGTGATGAACAAGCACAGAGATATTATTTATAAGAGGCGGCAGAAGATTTTGGATAAGATCGAGGAAGAAGACTTAGGACTTAGGACAGAGGACTTAGGAGAAAATGTGCTGCACACAGATATCGTGAAATCGATCCAGAAAGAAGGTCGCGCGATTGTCATGAATAATGCGGTGGGTCATGACCCTGAAACGTGGAACATTGAAAAAATTCTTGAGGAACTTTCTGGTCTTCATCCACAATTGAAAGAAATTCTTCCCGAAAGCAAACTTCGCGCATTTCCCGATCAAACTCAGATGGCGGATTACGTTGTCGGAGGACTCACTGCTTTCTACGAAATGAAGTGTCAGCAGAGTGAAGCCCTTCATACGGCTCAGGCAGAACGCGTTGTCACACTTCGCTCCATCGACACACACTGGATGGAACACATCGACGACATGTCACATCTCCGTGAGCAGGTGGCGTTTTCCGGCTACGCACAGAGGGATCCCGTGATCGAATATCAAGATCAAGGCTTCCGCCGCTTCCAGACGCTGATCCAAAATATCGAATCCGAAATCGTCCGCGCGATCCTCCAGATCGATTTTGCGCAGTTCGCTCCCCGCGTCATCCTCCAACAAGCAGAGCAGGAACTCGCAGGACTCACGACGAATGAATCGCAAATCGAAGGAGAGTTGACGCAGACGGGGGTGGGGGCTCGTGGACTTCAGGTATCGCAGGATGGAGGGTCATTGATTGAAGTAAAGAAAAATCCACAAGTAGCCGGTGGCCAGCGGCCGGTAGCTGGTAGCTCCAAAGTTGGTAGAAATGATCCTTGTCCGTGCGGGAGTGGGAAGAAATATAAGAAGTGCCACGGAGTCGGTGCATAAATACTTCTATTGATTGTCAATTCTCTTAGCTCCAGCAAGAGCTTGTTTACGGGCACACAAGGTCATCAGCCACGTTGCTAGGCTTTCAATTTGCTGGCCCCTTTGTGCACGTGCTAAAGGAGCAGACATCAATATTCCTGTTCGCTCGGCTGACATAATAGCCATCATCTGACTAGACACGTGAATTTTTTGTTCCGTAGACAGAACGACTTGTCGATCGGTTGAATCCACCAAAGAAAGTAATCTCCTGCCAATATCCCTTATGGTGCTATATTTATATTGCACTTCTTTATCTGTAGGTTGCTCATTAGCAAACGTATTCCAACTGGTAATATCTTCTAAAACTGTTGCTCCGATTGAGTCGGGCAGATAGGCAGCAGCTTCAACGCTTTCCGCGGTTGCTTCAACTATTTGGTCAACTTCTTCAGAAGGCGTTTCATTTGTGCTCATAAATTATTGAGCCTCCGCTGAACTTTGAAGTGCACCACTTGGGGTGAGGTATTACCCTCACTCCCTATGGCATATCAGCAACTCTCAGAGGCAGAACAGTTACAGCTCAGTATTCTTCTCAAGAAGAACTTCTCCTTGCGAGACATTGCCGAAGCAA
>CALREJ010000027.1 GCA_943355155.1 Candidatus Peribacteria bacterium | reverse complement strand
AAGTGGTAAGGCAGCGGCCTTTGAAGCCGCCATTCGAAGGTGCGAATCCTTCCTCCCCAGCCACGTCGCTCGCGCGCGACGTGGCGAGCCAACCACTCACCCTGCGGGGTTCGGGTTCATGGCAGACCATTCACAGGGGGGGCCGTTCGATTTTGGGTGCCTGTATTTTAATTGGGTAAGAATCTACTGTTGATTGAGTCTTACCTGTGGCACGATTTGTTCCTTTATTGAGGGAATACCATATGACCATTGACAATAAGATGTTATTAGTATATATTTCCAACCTTTTTGCAACCTCCACCATCTTTGTATGATTAAAAAATGGCTTGCAGTAGCGGTAAGTGCGACACTTTGTACCATGGTGGTTCACAGTGGCGCCTTTCGCGATTTTACGCATACGGCTATCAAAACTGCGCAGGCAACTATTGAAAACAACGATTCCGAATCCCTCCTCCCCCGCATCTACGTCAATAGCATTACTGTAGAGAAACAGGATGGAAACACTGTTTCCGGTGTCATGTCCGTACGAAACAGTGAGAAGCGCGCAATCGGAAATGTCCGCTATGAACTCAAAGTACTGAGCCCCATGCCTGCAATGGAGCCAAATCAACTGATCGATGATAACCCGATTGTATATGACCGTAGCATGCTACCGGTCAGTTTTTCCCTGAATGCCGGTGAAACAAGGAATATTCCTTTTTCGTACACATCTCCAGATCTTCCGGAGGCATCCTATCGCCTGCGTGCACAGCTTCTCACCACAAATGACCGCGAGTCCGGTTGGGGGGATACTGATGTGAAATTTGCCGGCGCAAAAGGATTTGCAGTCATTGAACCTATTGGCGTTCGTACCAAGAGTACCGACCCGATTACCGGCGTCACAGGAACGGAATGGGCTCCAATGGAAGGGCCAAACGTTGATGCAGGACAAAAAGTTCTATTGCGGACAACGATGACCAACCCAACGACGTACAGGATGAATGGAAAAATTCAGATCAGTGTCCGAAAATTCCTCTCGGAACAAAGCAAAGAAGTGATCACAACCGAAGACCGTCTCTCTTTTGCAGCAAACGAAAGTAAGGAAGTGGAGATTCCGCTGACAACAGTGAACACTCCCGGCGCGTATGTGGTGCTCGTGACAGTCATCAATGACAAGGGTGAACGTATCTCCGGCATCGGTGAATATCGATACGTCGTCATAGGCGAATCTGCATCAATCGCAGCAGAAACAGTTGCAAGTCTTCCGACCGATGGAGGGAAGAATGCAAAGATCCATTTCGTAGTCGCAGGATCTGCAGACAGAAAAACCCCTGTCACGGGAACAGTTGAAATGTCGATTGCAGATACGATCGGAACCATCAACACAGCAGTGTCTCCTTTGAATATTCCAAATGCATTCCCTGTAGTGGGCGACGCAACACTCACGATAACACGTGCGATCTGCGGTACACCGACAATCAGCATCACCGTCAAAGATTCGAAAGGAGCAGAGCTTGATGCATATAAAGTGCCGATGCCGCAGCACGCAGGCAGCTGCGCACTGGGAGGAATCCTCAGCAACGGCTCTTTCATGCAACTAATGCTTCTACTTACTGCATGTGTGATCTTACTCCTCAGCAGATCGCTCAACACACGCTGGAAATCTGTTCCGTTTGCACTACAGATTCAAAGTGCACTGACACTTGCTCTGATGGCAATTCTTTTCGTTGGCATTTTCATCACTGTTCCAAAACTTGTCGGAGCAAATGGAATACAACACGTCGCACTCGATAACAGTGACCCGAATAACCATAACGAACAGGCGCGCCCGCAACTCTTTGTAAATTCACCCCAGCACGACAGCACCATAACCGGAAATACTGTTTCTTACAGTGCCCGCTACAGCTGGATTTCATGCGGTAACCACGACACTCGCGGATTTTTGAAAGTGTCCGAACGTATTCAGGGTGACAAAGTATCAAGCTATCAGAATGTCTCTGATTGGCGACAACTCGATGTAAGAACGCTTTTTTTCCGACAGAACTGTCACTGTGATTCCCGCCCCACCACGAGCATCGATTTAGCGGGAACATTCACTCTGCAATCACTCGAAAATAAGTGCAGCACTACGCTCTGGACAGAAGGAAACAGTCAGGGCTCGTGGAGAGAATCCATCGTGTACGATTACACATGGGTGAATAAACAATGCCAACCGCCCAATTTCACCATTGTAAAAACCGGACCCGCGACCGCGAGTCCCGGCAATATTATCAACTATGATGTCACCATCACGAACGTCGGCTCGATGGCACAAAATAACATTCGCATCTTCGACACTATCCCATCCGGCGGACTCACGTGGTTTCCGACAGGCAGCACTTTTGGATGCAGCCAAGTGGGAGGTGCGATGGCCTGTACGGCGCAGAGCTTTAACCCCGGACAAAGCCAGACGGTGCGACTCGCGTTTCAGTTGTCGCAATCCGCTCAGTGTAACTCTACCATCGATAACTTCGCTGAGGGTCAACAAAACAGCACGACCTTTGTCCGATCGAACCATGTGCAGACACTGGTGCAATGCCCACAATTTGCCGATCTTGCGATCACGAAAACCGGTCCATCGAGTGTTCTGCGCGGCACGCAAGCAACCTACACACTGACCGTGCAACATAACGGTACGAACACAGCAACAAACGTGATCGTCACTGACCCCATTCCAAACGGATTTATATTCAATGCCGGAGCGAGTGACAATGCGTGTATCCAAAACGGAAACAATGTCATCTGCACGATTCCAACGATGACTGCTCACAGCAACCGAACATTCAACATCACCTTTGATGTCCCGACGATTCCAAACTGTCAGACGACGAACGTGACAAACACCGCAACCGTTCGTTCCGATACAACTGACCCTGTGCCAAGCAACAACACGAGTCAAACCATCACAACGCAACTCACGTGTCCGGTTGTGAACACCGACGTCAGCATCGTGAAGACAGGTGTTGCGAGTATCGTCCGCGGAAATAATGCCGTGTACAATCTGCTCATCACCAATAACGGTCCCGCGACTGCGCTCAATGTCACAGTCACTGATCCGATTCCAAATGGACTGACGTACCAGAGCGCAAGCGATAGCAGCTGTTCCCTGCAAGGAAATAGCGTTATTTGTAACCTCGGAACCATGAACGCAAACGCCACGCGTTCGATCACCCTGACATTTAGCACGACTGCCACTCCAAACTGCACCACGACAAACGTCACAAACGTCGCGACAGTTTCTACGACAACAACGGATACGAATAGCAGCAATAATACGAGTCAGGCGACGACGCAGATCACGTGTCCTGCTCCGATCACGGGATGTATCGATGTCTTCAAAGAAGGATTTGATCCAAACGGTACGCAATTGCCCTACGTCCCTGCCTTCACATTCAAAGTCGACGGAGGAGTTCAGACGGGAACCAATGATGCAAACGGACATCTCACATTCCAAAACGTTCCTGTCGGTCAGCACTCGGTGTCGGAAGTGATGCTCTCCGGTTGGTGGCAGAAACTTGTCACGCCCAGTAACGGTATTGTGAATGTCGTTGCGGGATCGCAGTGTGTCGGGATCACCTTCAAAAATCAGCAATATCCTTCGAGTAGTTCCAGTTCCACTCCGCAGTTTGGATGTATCAACATCAATAAGGTAACGCTCGATCAGAACGGAAATGAAATCACACCAACCCCACAATTCCAGTTTATTTCCGACGATGGCGGTACCGCCTTCAACGGTCCAAATGGCGGCGCACGGATTGATCACGTCACTCCCGGTGCGCACTCGGTGGAGGAAATACAGCAAGGCGGATGGAACCTAGTCTCTGTCGTGCCGACGGGAGGCCGAGTCGTGGTGCCTTCGAACGGACTGTGTGCAACTGTCACCTTCACGAACAGACAGGCCACAAGCAGCTCGAGCTCCAGTTCCAGTAGTCAGCAATATGGCTGTATCGATATTCTGAAAGTTGCACAAAACCCAAGCGGTGGCAACATCAGCACCGTCCCCGCCTTTACGTTTTACTTAGATGACAATCAGGTCACATCGAACCTCTCGAATGGCAAAGCCCGCTTCAGCAATGTGCCCGTGGGGCAACACATCGTCAGCGAAGACATACCAAACGGCTGGGATCAAATGCAGATTCAGCCCGTAGGCGGATACTTGAACGTGAACGCCGGACAGCAGCTGTGTTCACAGATTACGTTTATCAACAGACAGAAGACACTTAGTTCGAGTTCTTCAAGCTCCGCTTCACCGATGACAGACGTGTCGATCACAAAGACAGCAAGCATCACCACTATTCCACTCGGCACAAACACTGTGTTCACCATCCGCGTGCAGAATAACGGTCAGAACGATGCGGCGAATGTCATCATGAATGATGTTCTCCCTTCCGAACTCACCTACGTCAGTCACACGACAACTGTCGGAACATTTTCTCCAACGAGCGGTAACTGGTCGATCGGCACATTGCAGATCGGCGACAGCGCGACACTGCTACTGACCGCTCGAATGAATACTGCGTCCACTGTGACAAACACGGCAAATGTGACGACCACCACTCAGGAGACGAACCTGAACAATAACACTGCCTCTGCAACGGTCACTGGGCAGCAGCAGGCACAATTCGGTTGTATCGATATCCTGAAAGAGGCATTCAATCCAACCGGCGGACAGATCTCCGTTGTTCCTGCGTTTACCTTCAAGCTCGATGGAACACAACCGTCCACAAACGATTCCGCGGGCAGACTGCACTACAGCAATGTTCCTGTGGGAACGCACACCGTGACAGAAGATATTCCTTCAGGATGGACACAACTCAACGTGACACCGGCAAACGGCACCGTTACCGTCGCTGCGGGCAATAATTGTTCCAGCATCACCTTCAAAAATCAGCAGACTGCGACAACATCGATTACAGATCTCAGCATCACCAAAGTAGCAAATCCAACGACAGTCGCAGTCGGTGCAACAACGCAGTTCACGATCACCGTTACCAATACAGGACCATCTGCAGCGACAAACACTATCGTCTCTGACAGTATTCCCACTGGTCTCACGTACGTCAGTAACACAACGACCACGGGTACTTATAACAGCAGCAACGGTCAGTGGACGATCGGAACGATGAATGCCGGTGCAACTGCGACGATGACAATCGTCACCACGATGAATGCCACAAACAGTGTCACAAATATCGCAGTCGTGTCGACCGCAACACAGGAATCCAATTATGCGAATAACTTCGCCTCAGCAACCGTTGCTGGGCTACAAAACCAATTCGGCTGTATCGATATTTATAAATCGGCTGTCGATAGTAACGGCAATACCATCCAAAATCCTCCGTCCTTCACGTTCACACTCGATGGAAGCAGAACCGCAACGAGCGACCAAAACGGCCGCGCACGTTTCGATACTGTGCAAACCGGAACGCACACTGTGACAGAAAACTCACTGAGTAACTGGACACTTCTCTCGATCACTCCAAGCGGCACAATCACGGTGAATAGCGGCAATACCTGCGCTTCCGTCTTCGTGCAAAATAAGCAAAATAGCACTGGTTGCACGGGAAACTGCTGCAATGGAAACTGTGGAGGCACCGCAAGCTTAACCGTCAGCAAAGATGACGGTCGTTCGATTGTCTCCCCCGGCGATACCCTCACGTACATCATTACCGTCAGAAACAACGGTACGGCATCTGCGAATAACGCCACAATGACCGACGCCCTGCCGGACGGTCTCACGGCAGAAAGTGCTTCCGACGGAGGAAACATCAGTGGTAATTTCGTCCGCTGGAACAATATCTCTCTGGGAGCGAACGCAACAAGAACCTTCACCCTTACTGCTCGCGTTGATGAAGACGCACAGGGTAGCCTGACGAATCGCGTCACGATAAACGGAGTATCGGATACCGATACCGACACCGTGGAGGCAAATGGAAACAATGGTTCTGTGAGTATCACAAAATCAGCTAGTACCTTTGAAATTCTGCCAAACGGTATCGTCAGTTATACCGTCACCATCCGAAACAACGGCAGTAGCACACTTTCAAATATGAATGTCACAGACGTTCTCCCACCCGGCGTGAGCGTGCTCAATAACGGAGGTGCGAACGGTTCTTCCAGTCCGCTGACGTGGAACATCGGAACCCTTGCACGCGGCCAGGAACGCACACTGAGTTATTCCATCAACGTGGGAAATCACACTGCGGGTGAGCAACTCAGAAACGAAGCCTGTGTGACAACCAGCAGAGGTGACAGACGCTGCGCATCAGCCATTGTGAATATCATCGGCAATCTGCCGCAAACAGGAATCTTCAGTGCAAATCTCTTCAACGGCGGAAACAATTCGCCATTCCTGCACCCCATCGTGAAGGCAAAGCAAAGCGCTCCCGCCACAAGCGGAAGTGGACTCCCCGCTGTCATCTGGGTATCACTGATGGGACTTGCCGTAGGATCTGCAGGGGGGTTGGCGAAGAAGTATTTTGAGAGACTGTAATATAACAATCATTCCACAATGTAGAGACGCTCCCGTTGGGACGTCTCTGTTTGTGGTGAATACAATTCAAACGGGAGACGTGCGCTCCGCACGTCTCTACGGAAAGGAAATGCGTGGGATGGATTCCGTCGGCCACGGGGGGTGCTGGGGAAGCCCTGCTATTTTCCGCAGAAAATACGTTGTTTCGATCTTGCGCAAGGAAGCCTTGGACTGAAGCAAGGTCGAAACAGCAGGGCGGGCCACGTCGCTCGCGAGCGACGTGGCGGGCGGCGTTGGAGTTGGCCGTCGGTGATTTTCGGAGCCTGTCCTGAGTTTGCCGAAGGAGTTCTTTCTTGTATGGCAGACAAGAAAGAACAGGAGGAGGATTTTTTTGTGTCGAGTCTTCGACCAACTCAGACTGACACAAAAAATTTTACTTATTCCATCATAAACTTCGTCACCACCTCAGGAATCTCATCATACGCAGTATTCAAAGCCATTTTTTCCTCAGCAGTCATCGCACTCAAAACCCACGTCGCCAGATCTTCACCCTTTGACGGATTGCCGATGCCGATCCGCAGTCTGGGGAAGTTTTCTCCAAACTGTTCGACCAAGGATTTCAGTCCATTATGCGTACCCGCACTCCCCTTCTTTTTCAGTCGCAATGTGCCGAGTGGCAGATCAATATCATCGGAGAGAATGAGAATGTTTTCTGCAGCATTCAGCTTATAAAACGTCACGAGTTTTTTCACAGAATCACCGGACAAGTTCATAAATGTTAGTGGCTTTACGAGAAGCACCGGAATCGAGACAATCCTCGCCTCTTGGACCATCGCATGAAATTTTCCGCTTTCTTTCCATGCACTCTGTCCAAAAAGATTCGAGAGCGTATCGATGGCTTGAAATCCTGCATTGTGGCGTGTTCCTTCATATTGCTTTCCGGGGTTTCCGAGGCCGACGATCAGCAGTGCTGGTTTCATGATTTGGATGATACCTGCAGAAATGCATGCGCGAGAACGCGTTTGAAAAAATCCGCATCAGATGTGCTTGCCGCCGCGCCGTGTTCATGTGCAACGATATTGCGAAGCTTGTGACATTTCCAGAGTGCCTGTGTGTTTGAAAAACGAGCACCGCCCTTTTTCAATTTTTCTCCTGTCGTTCCATGGAATCCAAGTTCGAGAAGCAATTGATCGAGCACTTTATCGTATTCCATAATGCGTAGAACAGGATCACTCGCACGATCCGCTTTTTCCATGAGTGATCGAATGCGTGCAGTCGCGCTTGCGCTCAATCTGCGGCGACCACGCACAAAGAAAACAAACACCATCAATGCCGCAGCGACAAGTAGTAAGCCTCCCAAAATAATCCAAGGCATGGTGGCATCTTACCCGTCTCTACACACACGCACCACGTGAAGCATGATAACCGCGGCGTAGCCTTAGCGAAGCCAGGCTACTTCATCTCGCGCAAGTGCATATGATCTGCGACAAGAGTGGAAAGCAATTCCTGCACATGTTTGCTGTTCTTCATATTCTTCGTATGAAGATACTGCTCCATTTGTTGCAGAATCAAAAACTCCAGCGACTTCGGGTGACTCACATAATCCAAAGAAATGGCAGAGCCGGTGGAAATTTTTTCGACACTGATTGTTCCATATCGAAGAAGTGTCGGGAAAACACCTTTCACTTCATAACTCACTCCCTCAAGGTCGCTGTAGAGCACTCGTGCAGAATGGCGGTGAAACCATCCGAACCATTCGATATCAATGATGCCGTGATTGGTAATAATCCATGCATCTAAAAAATAATCGAGAAAATTTCTGATCCACCACACTGCAATCACCACCGCAAGAACCGCAACCAACACCACCATTCCCCGTGTCTGCGACACTGCCAGAAGCGAAGCAACGACAGCAAAAAAAAGTGTCGGCCAAAGAAGTGCACGCATCCCGAGCAACCAATGTTTGTGCACGACACGAATAAGTGCTTCGTCGTCCTGCAGATGTTTTTTGAAGAGGAATGTGTTTAGCATGGATTGGAGAGAATACTCATGATGAGATTATAGCGTTTTAGGAACTAGGAGCTAGCTTTCTAGCTTTTTGACTGGAAGTTTTTGAAATGCAAATGATTGTTTTCACTCGGTGAAAATCGCATAGGTAGAAAAAATTCCTTATAGAAGCTCAACAGCTAGTTCCTAACTCCTAGCTCCTAGATTCCTAATCTCACCCACTCTCCTGTACACATCTAGCGGCAGTCATTACACTCCCTACAATGGAAAATACCGAGAGACAACACGGGCTGTGGTTTCATATTCTCGATGTTGTATTCAATATCGTCGTGATTGTCGCGATTGTCGCAGGAATTCGTACCTTTCTTGTCTCTCCGTTTCAGGTGGAAGGAACATCGATGATCAATACACTCGAAGACAGCGAATACATTGTCATCAACAAACTCGCATATTTTATCGGTACTCCCGAGCGTGGCGATATCGTGGTGCTGAGACCACCGAACACCCCTAATAAATATTATGTGAAACGTGTGATTGGGATGCCGGGAGACACCGTGATTCTCCGTGAAGGAAATGTATTTATCAAAAAAGCAGGCGAGACGGCAGAAACGAAGTTGGTAGAACCGTATCTCGACGAACGCAATCAAGGAAAAACATTCCGCGATCCCCCGACGGACGGAAATGGTACGGAGCAGGAATTTGTCGTTCCCGCAAAAAATTACTTCGTGATGGGCGACAATCGTCAGGGAAGTTTGGATTCGAGGAGTTTTCGGCTCACAAACGGTGACCCGGAACCCTTCGTTCCGCAAAAAAACATCAAAGGCCGTGTGTGGTTCGTGGCTCTGCCAATCACCAAAATCCATGCCATCTCCCATGCGACCTACGAGCTCCCTTAAACCTTTGAACAACGCAAAATGCTCTTGCGCGCATTTTTGGACGGAGTAATATGTACGTAGCCCCGAACGGGCTTTTTCCGGAAGAACGCAGATCTCTTATGAACGCTATCAGCACCTACATCAATGAAGCACTAGAGGAGCTACGACTCGTCCGCTGGCCAACGCGTCAGCAGGCTGTCCGTTTTTCGGCAATTGTGATCGGTTTTACACTCGTATGCGCCGTGTTCTTCGGCATCATTGATTTTATACTCTCGATTGGTCTGCACACTATTCTCTCACTCGCTTCTTAAATATCTGCGGTCAAAATAGCCGCGCTTCCAAATTTCTCTTATGGCAAAGCAAGACCCCAATGCAGGTCGGAACTGGTACGTTGTTCACACGTACGCAGGATACGAGGACAGCGTGAAGCAGTCTCTGATGCAGCGCGTGGAGTCTTTCCGTATGCAGGATTACATTCTCGATGTGCAGGTGCCGAAGGAAAAACAATTAGTGTTTAAAAAAGGCGAACCGGTCGAAGAAGAAAGAAAGCTCTTCCCCGGCTACGTCCTCGTCGACATGATCGTCACCGATGAATCGTGGTACCTCGTTCGTAACACCCCAAACGTCACAGGATTCGTCGGATCCGGAAATATTCCCGTACCCGTGACACCCGAGGAATTCGGCGTGATTCAGCGCAGAGTCGGTGAACAAGAAGCGAAATTCAAGAGCGACTTCCAAGTGGGAGACCTCGTCGTCATCGCAGATGGACCATTCAAAAACTACGAAGGTGCCGTGGACTCTGTGGATGTTGATAAGGGCAAATTGACAGTTCTTGTGCTTATCTTCGATCGTGAGACTCCGGTGGAACTGGACTTTACACAGGTGAAGAAGAAGTGATTCCTTCGGCGCCGCACCCACGGAGGGGTGCTGCTAGGGGAGATTGTTTTGTATTGTAAATCACACAATCGCACCCGAGAACGGGTGCTGCTATCTGATAAATATAACCACCTCAGAAGCACCCCTCCGTGGGTGCGGCGTTTTTCACAATCACGCATTATACGACCCTTCTGCCTCGATCATATCCGTTGCGTCCGGCACAACCTTTCGCACACTCCACGGAAGCAAAATTGCTAATCCCAACAATGAAATCCCCTGCCCCAGCGCATACCCAATCGCAATCGCGGCGACGCCGAATGTTGGAACAAGCATCCAAGCGGCGGCAATTGCGATGAGTCCGTTGAGCACGCTAAATACTGCAGGAACTCCCGTGACATGCATCGAATAATAGGCACGAAGGACAAGATGATTCAGACTTTCAAATGGAATGCTGAATGCGTAATAAAAAAGACACACGGCGAAGAGTGGGAGCACCGATGTGAGATGCACGAGTGACGCAGCGAGCGGAGCAAGCAGCACAAGAATGATCGCTCCCGGAATCGTCATTGCAATCAGTGACACACTCCCCTTCTTCATGTAGAGCCAAAAACGCGCAATGTCTTTTTTCGCGATTGATTGGCTGAGGAGTGAAAATGCGGACTGTGCGATTGCGATGCCGACGACTCCGACGATGACAGATTGAAAATTGCGCGCGTAGGCATTGATCGTAATTGCACCGTGCGGCAAACCGGACGCGATGGAATCAAACAGAAGTAATTCCAATTGCAATGCGCCAAGCGCAATCATCCGCGGCAGCATCAGCCATCCCATGGTGCGAATGTCTTTGTGCCAGAGTATCGGAGAGAATCGAAAGCCGATTTTGATAGATGCAAATAAGCGGTAGATAACGTAAATGATCGCGCCGGCAAGTGTTCCGATCATTGGTCCATATTCCCCGATGTACGGCGTCAGCCAGACGGTTCCGACAATCGTGCCGAGGGTGTAGAGAATGGGAGTCAGTCCATAGATCCAATATTTCTGCACGGTGATGAGGTATTGTCCGAGGGCGTTTCCGGTGACGAAGAGAAAATTTGTAAGCAGCGCGATGCGACCGAAGGTGATATAGACCTCGAGTGCGTGACCCTCAAATGAAACCATGTGCGGAGCAATCCATGGGAAAATGATTGCAAGGATGAGTGCAATAATTCCGAATGCGATCGAGCCAAGCGCCATCACACTTGAAAGAAGCTTCGACATCTCCGCTTCGTCATTGTGCGCTTTGTACCTTGCTAAAAGAGGAACAAGAACCGTCGACAGTCCCGCCATGATCGCGATCTGAAAAAGTAAATCCGATGGACGAAACGAAGCGATATACACATCGACGGTATCCAAATCTGGAAATGTTTTCGTGAGTAAGCGATCACGCAACAGTCCCGCAACAGATGCTCCCGCCTGTGTCACCGCGAGCACAAATGCTCCGCCGAGGATACGATGTTGACCAAAGGAAGATGTCAATTTTTTCAGCATGCTCAGAGCATAGCATGGCGAGGCGATGCTCACGATCAATCACAGCAAGAGACTCAAGACTGTAAAGAGGAAGTACGGCAAGGATCATGTTAGAATATGTGTAATTCCCCCCTCGACGTATGCGCTGCCATTCACTTTCCAAAATTTCTGCATCATTGGTACTGGCGACACTGTTCATCGCAACGACAGCAATCGCAGCATCGGGATCCGAAATGGACGAAGGCTCTTCATCATCTGTAGTTGGCACGGGTACCATCACCATTGACCAAAAAAACTCAGCCGGTGAAGGTGCCATCGGGAAATGGTTACTTATCATGCCTGCAAATGAAGAAAAAACCGGCGGCAACTCCGAAACAACACTGGACAGTGTCCCTACAGGAAATTATACGATCTTCCTCACGCTCCCAACCGGAGCGTCCTCGACTATCCGCATTTATCGGAACGGCAAAGAAGAATCGGTCGTCCCGCTTCCCCAAACATCTTTCAAAGTCGGGAATGGTGATGCTCTTCGGATTATTGTGCATTACACGATTACCAAAGTGGGTTTAGTCGCAGTGGACAGCGATCCGCAGGGTATAGATTTTGAAATGACAGGCCCCAATAACACAACGTTGCACGGAACAACACCGACCTCATTTGATGGTATCGCCGAGGGTCAATACCAAGTGCACTATGCAAAACTTGCCGGATGTATTTTGCCTGCGCCCAAAAGTCTGAAACTCACTGCAGGTGACCGCATCTCCTTCACTCTGCGCATCTCGTGTGACGCAGCGGACAGAATGCGTCTTTTGCAAGAAACCCAAAATTCCAACAAGCAAAATATTACGATCAACGACGATGGGATCAATGTCGTCATGCGTGATGTACCGACGAGTGCGTGGTTTGCGCAGTTTGTAGTCAGCGCAGCGAAAGCGGAGATTCTCACCGGATACAGAAAGGACGACGGCACACTCACCGGAGAATTTGGCCCGGAAAACAACGTCACCATTGCAGAGCTTTCAAAAATTGCTCACAAAATCACCGGCTTCAGTGTCGATTCGTTTCTGACGCGAGAGCCAAGCAATCCCCTTGCACGGGGAAAATGGTTTTCTCCGTTTGTCGCATCGTCGGAAGATCGCGGCTGGACGATCTACACTTCGGAAGATATTGATCCGACACGCCCCGCCACGCGCGGTGAAGTGGTGATCACACTCCTTCAAGCTCTCGATGTTCCCCTCGCATGGCAAAAAGGAAATATGTTTACCGACGTCAATGTACGCACACCTTATGCGGCAGCAATTGAAACAGCAGCAAGCGCAAAAGTGGTGCAAGGACGAATGGACGCAAACGGCAAATCTCTCAATCTCTTCGCCCCCACTGACCCGATCAACCGCGCGGAGATGGCAAAGATTGTGAAGGTTCTGATTGACACGTATCGAAGCGTGAGTACGTCGAGTGCTGGAACAAAGTAAAAAAACGTGTCACCCTGAGGACGCTCGAATGGGCGACACGCTCCTTATGGAGGTGTCATGGATTCGTCGCAGCTCACCATGACACTTTTTTTATCATGCGCTGTAGAGACGCGCCGGTGGCGCGTCTCCCGTTCGGGGAAATCCTACACGTTTGCACGAACCGAGACGCCCCACCGGGTCGTCTCTACATGAGAAACAATACGATTTCACCCCATCATCCTCTCCGAAAGCCCCGTAATATCCCCCGCCCCCATTGTGATGAGCACATCACCCGGCTGAAGCGTCGTCTCATGAAGCATTTTTTCGGTTGTGAGGAGATCATATCCATTCATGCACTGAACATGACTCTTCTCAGTAATATCTGAAACAAACGTATCGATGTCCACGGTCGATGTTTCAATGTCACTACGCGCAACGTAAATATTGGGGACAATCACGACATCGGCATCTGTAAAGCAAGAAACGAATGCATCGTAGAGTTTGATCGTCCGATCGTGCGTGTGCGGCTGAAACACACAGACAATTCTGCGGTTCGGATACGCTTCATTCATTGCCGCGAGTGTCGCGCGAATCTCTACCGGATGATGCGCATAGTCGTCGATTACCGTAATTGAATTTTTAATTCTCCCCTTCACTTCCATTCTGCGCCATGTTCCGCTGAATGATTGAAGACTTTCCGTTACGACAGTATGATCGAGATGCAAATGATCTGCGAGTGCAGACGCGAGCTTGGCATTTTGTCTCATGTGTTCACCGGGAGCTGCAAGTGCAACGGACGGGAAAGTATCGGCATCAAGAACCTTATGACCACTCGCATCTGCAACTTTCAAGCAATCAGCGTCTTTTCCATGTGTAATCACAACTCCATCAGCGGGAAGTTGTTTTAGAAAATCCACAAACGCCTGCTGATACTCTGTAATGGAACTGAATGCATCAAAGTGATCACCGTCGACATTTGTCATGAGTACAATATCCGGCGAGATGTAATGAAACGATCTGCGATACTCACAGGCTTCGACGACAAATATGTCCGATGCTCCCACGCGCCAATTTCGTCCATTCAGTTCACGCATTTTTGTGCCAACGACAACAGTTGGATCTTTCCCCGCATCGATGAGCACTTTCGCCACCATCGCAGTTGTGGAAGATTTTCCGTGTGTGCCGCACACTGCGATCACAAAAGAATCTTTTGAAAGTTCACCGAGTGCTTCGAAATAGGAAATACTGCGGATGCCAAGATTTTTCGCGCGCATTCTCTCGGGGCCATCCTCAGGAATTGCTTCGGAAAAAACAAAAAGATCGCAGTCAGCCGGAATCGCAGAACCATCTTGCTTCGTCGAAAAAGAAATCCCTTGTGACTGTAAATCCTGTGTAAGAGCACTCTCACTTCTATCACTGCCAAATACTGTGTGACCACGATGCACCTGCTGCGCCGCATACGCACTGAGTCCGATACCGCCGATGCCACTACAGAAGATCTTCATGAACATATATTAGCTCATTTTCCATTCTCAATTCTTTAAAAACTTTTCCTTAACTGTCATCCTGAGCTTGTCGAAGGACGATTCTCAATTACACTCACATCATGCCCCAAAATCGCGACATCGAACCCATCAGCAAACAGCTGACGATCGTCATCGGTCTGACTGTTGTGGGTTTCATGGCGTTTGGACTCGCGCTTTCTTTCTACAGAAACATTCTGTTTGAAAAGACGCTGGAGGATCTGCAGGCAGAAAATAACAAAATTGCCGATAAGATCCAGCAGGGATACACAGACCTCGAGTATTACCAATCCACGCAGTACAAAGACAAATTCGCAAAGGAGAATTTAAATAGAATCACGCGCGGGGAAAAAATGATGATCATCAACACACCCGCCCCCGATCCTCTCCTCGCAACCGATAATACGGCAGAAGATATGGAGCGCCGCCAAGCAGCATACACCGAACTTCTCAGCCAGATGCCCGTCATTGAGCACTGGAAATTGTACCTCTTTCATCGGGACAGGATTGCGGATCTGGAAAGTGCTCTCGTAAATGGAGCCGTGAAACGTTGAGAAGAAAAGAAGTCCACAGCTTGCAATTCACAGCTTTGTCATTCAGAATCGTGTCCCTGACGCGGGGTGGAGCAGCCTGGTAGCTCGCGAGGCTCATAACCTCGAGGTCGCTGGTTCAAATCCGGCCCCCGCAACCATTTATTGGCTTGCATGTAAAAGCCTTTTCTGTAAAATCTCCGCACTATGGCACACAAGAAAGCCGGTGGCACCACCAGTAACGGCCGAGACTCCAACGCGAAAAGACGTGGCGTAAAGCGTTTTGGTGGCCAAATGGTCAATTCCGGCGAGGTTATCCTCCGCCAGAAAGGCTATTGGTATCGCCCAGGGAAGAATGTGCATGTGGGGAAAGATTGGACAATTCATGCATCGATCGATGGAAAAGTGACGTTCTCGAAGAAGAAAATCACAACATTCACAGGTTCCCGTTCGTGGGCAACGCTTGTGCATATTGAGCCGGTTGCTGCGAAGTAAAATATAAAATGGAAATGTCGTGGATTCGTGCCCTTCGGCTCTGGCTCAGGACAGGCTCAAGCTCACCATGACACGTTTTTATTGCGTAGAGACGAGCGATGCGCACGTCTCCGTTCGTAATTCGACCCCATCGAGACGTCCGAATCGGTCGTCTCTACAATAGGGAATACTATTTTTCCTTGGCTTTCTCCTACGATCCTTTAGCATACTGCCATGTTTGATCTTGGCGGACCCGAATCATCGGCACCCGGAGAAGATGGTGGGGTTATGGGAAATGTTTCGGAGCAGGCATCTGAGCAGGCACGCGAGCAATTTGCGGCGGCGCAGGCTGCGATTCAGCAAGTGAGGAAAGAGGAAAAGAAAGCAAAAAGAAAAGACGATGGCGTTGCGCAGATGATTGTGCAATTTCTGACGGATGCTCAAAAAACACATCTTGCCACACTCATTGCAAGACTCGTCGCCATCGACTGTCCATCCCCTTTCATCCTCTCGATTCTCGCACTGATTAATCCTCAATGCAGACTGGTCGTCGAAGAATATTTGCGTGAACAAGATCGCGACATCGATCGCACATCCGCTCGCGAGACCAGCATGATTCCAAGCGGCCTTCCGACAGACGCCAATGAAAAGTTGATTGAGTGGATCATGCTCATGGAAGCAGTTCTCGCAACGAATCCCGAAAACATCCTCCGCACATTGTTGGTTGATGAAACCAACATCGACGGAACCGTGCTCCAGCTCACAACCTTTGTGCTTCAGTCATTTTTGGAAGAACACGGCAAACCAAGTCAGTTTGAAACAGTGCAGAAACTTTCAATCGGCGTTCTCCAATCGCTCTTCACTCCGCATATGCAGGATTGGATGGAGAGGCAGTTGGCAACGGAGGAAAAAAGTGAGGAGGAGTGATGAGCAAGGAAGGGGGGAACTGCTTTTTAGAAAGGAGTATGCATCCGTCGGCCACGGGGGGTGCTGGGGAAGCCCTGCTATTTTCCATAGAAAATACGTGTTTCGACGTTGCGAGGGAAGCCTTGGACTGAGTAACGTCGAAACAGCAGGGCGGGCGGAGTGGGGATTGGCCGACGGTGGCTTTTCTTTGGTTCTTTCTTTGTGCGGTAGAGGCGTTGTTGAGTAAATCTCTTTGAAGATATTCCTTAAAGGGGAGAATGGATGTGTTAAGCACCATCCCCCCTCCTCATCATGCCAA
>CALREJ010000026.1 GCA_943355155.1 Candidatus Peribacteria bacterium | reverse complement strand
AATGTTGGTGGAAGCCGCTTTTCAAAAAGGGATGGCGCTGCCGCCACGGGGGGTGGAGGGGTCAGCGGTCGATGGGATTGGCGGCGGAGCATTTCTTTGGTTCTTTCTTATTGCCGTTGACAAGAAAGAACAAGGGGAAGGAATTTTCTGTTACCCCTCTCCCTCGGGGAGAGGGAAAATAATGAAGTCTTTCTTTTCCTCAAAAAATACGTAAAATGCCTTCATGCAACGCACTCTCATCCTCCTCAAGCCCGACGCAGTCGAAAAGAAATTTTGTGGAAAAGTGATTTCCCGCTTTGAAGAAGCAGGACTCACGATCCGCGGATGCAAGATGCTTCACTTGAAGCCTCAGATTTTACGCGACCACTATGCACACATTGCAGACAAACCTTTCTACCCCGACGTGGAGGCCTTCATGGGTAGTAAGCCCGTCATCGCACTGATCCTCGAAGGAGACGACGTGATTGCCAAAATCCGCGATATGCTCGGCGTGACAGATTCCACAAAAGCTGCAGATGGCACCATCCGCAAACAGTTCGGTGTCGATATGATGGTGAACGTCGCTCATGCGAGTGATAGCTTGGAAGCTGCAGACAAAGAGATTCATCGGTTCTTTGCAGAGAACGAGATTTTTGAGTATTGATTTCAGTACGCGATTGAATATAATCGAGACATGAATGGATTGGACGAACTCGGGGAAACGGCTGCAAGACAAAATGTTACTCGTAGCATCAAAGGAAACATTATCATCGATGAGTATGCTGGTCTTGGTATACCATTATGGCGTTTCCTATCGAAAAGTGTGCCTGCTGGTATTGATAATCGACGCAAAGATATTGCTCAAGTATGGCAGTATTAGAAGAAATCATAATATCGCTTTTCTCTACTTTTTTGTCGGTGGCGTCGTCTTCCCATACTTCTCCGCCGCTTCATAGCTGAGATTGAAAATAACTTTCAACGTGTCTGCAATTTCCTGACTCTCGATGATGATGCCGAGTTTTTCCTTCCACGAACAAATATTCACCTTGTTGTCGTACACTTGAATCTCGGGCGTCCAATCAAATTTCTCGTGCGGAACCAATGCACTCCGACGACGTTCTGCTTTGTCGCGCTTCTGCCCTTCTCGTGCAGCTGACGTATCGGGGTGAATCGACTGCATCGCGATTCCCTTCTCGGCTCTGCGCTTAAAGTAGGAATAAAAATACGTAGGCATTGCTGCGAGCAGGCCATCGTACGACGCCCAAGACTTGAGCGATTCTTTGGACGTCAGCGTATCTTCATACACTTTTTCCATCCCCGAAAGTCCTTCGTAAAACGTAATCTTCGGTCGCGACTTCGCCCACTGATGCGCACTGAGCTCGTCGCCATATGTTTCAAGTAATTCAATCTGATGATCGATCTCGTCTGCCGTCCGTACTTTCCTAAATTTCAACTGTCGAATAAGATTCTCTTTCCCCTCCGCAGCGTAGTACTGCGTATTCGCTCTGCGCGTTTTTACCATCATTCCTTTTTTCACGAGAACATCCAAAATACTTCTGACCGTATTGCGTGGCATACCGGTGAGATGTGCAATGTGAGAAGCAGGTTGAGGTCCAAGTTCCACCGTTTTTAAAAATACTTTCGCTTCGCCAGCAGTGAGGCCGATGTTTTTGAGAAGACTTTCAAGCATAGTTTCCTTTACATCATAGATTGACGAACTCTGTTCGTCAATTTTGATCTGACGACCGAGGTTCGGCACACACTTCTTCTTATGGATTCTGAATTAAAAAGCCAAATGCTGGAATTATATCAATTCGTCTATTTCACTATTTTGTAAACTATTCTGTACATGTCGTTCGTTCAAAACATCACACAAGGAGAGAGCCATGCTTGGATTTAGTCATCGTCAGGAACAGAGGCAAGAGCAAGTTTGCACGTTCTGCGATGGAGTCGGCGAGCACTCAAGCGAGTGCCCCGTCGAACTGCTCAAGGCACTCGAGGCATCGCGAGAGCGGTTCAATTGCCCAGAATGCCATGGCACGGTCGAAGTGAACGTAGTCGATTACTGGGAATGTCGAGCATGCCAAAAGCAGTTCGTTGCCAGTTCTTGGACTGGAAGAAAAAGAATCGCAGGGAGGAACATCTTGCTCGGGAATGACCGAGCGATCGACGTTCAAGTCCTTGTGGCAAAGGGCAAAAAAAACTTCCGCATCGACGATGCGATCAAGCGCCTCAAAAAAACAATGAGACGGCACATTGCTGCTCAGAAGAAGAACGACAAGTGAATCTGCTTCTGATTCATCGACGACCGCCGCTTCGTACCTTGTGTACGAGGCGGCTTTTTTACGCACACCCACAGCCTCCCCCATCCTCATCCCCGCATCCACAGCCTCCTGCCTTCGCAAGATCCTCCGGCAAATCCAACTTAAACCGCCCCTCCCGAAAATCAATCGTGGAACCTCCGATGCCTGTAAGCGTCATCAATGACGCAAAGATGGAAACATCTTTCACGTCCGCACACTGAAAACTTTTCTGATCCTTCGCAGCACCTTCGACAAGCTCCATCGAAAATCCTCCCGCTTCATCGAGCCCCACAAGCAGTCCCCATCCTTTCTTTCCCTCTTTCTCGAGGATATCGCGGAGAGCGATCGCAGCATCTTTTGTGAGTGTCAGTGTCTGCGGACGTTCGGGGCGAGCGGAAAACATTTCATTCAAATCGGTAATCAAATCCTGAATCTCTTCATCCGCAAAGCCGTGACTCCGGCATCCATCTGCCAAATTTTCTTTGTCGTTGGCAGAGCAGTTGAAACACGACAGTCCGTACTCTGCGAGGAGTGGGGCACTGTCGGGGAGAAGGGTGAGGATATCCGCCACACGCATTTCTCGGTGAATGGCGGAACTCACTCGTTCGTCCTTCGATACATTTTTGCTGCGGCAAAAACACTCAGGATGACACAGCTCAGAATGACGTAGTTTTTTGTCATTCTTTTTACTCCTTTTATTCCTTTCACTCCTTTGCTTCTTCGTCGTAAGCGGCATATCCTCATGCTACCGTGAACGCACGGCAGAATCACGCATTTATTCCGCTGAAAAAAGCTATGGGCAATCATAAAGCTCTCCGCATCACTGGCTTCGTTCTGCTTCCTCTTCTGACGCTTTTCATAGGAGTGCAACTCGGGGCAGCATCCGAGCAACTAAAAAATGAACAGAAGAAAAACGTCGATATTTCGATTCTCTGGAATGTCTGGAATCAGCTCGATGCACACTATCTGCATCCGGAAAAAATCCAGAATAATGAGATGGTCTGGGGTGCTGCACGCGGAATGGTCGCTTCGATTGGTGATCCATACACGCTGTTTATGTCTCCGAAAGAAAATACGGAATTCGAGGATATTATGACGGGACACCTGCAGGGAATCGGCGCGGAACTGAGTCTGAAAAACAGTGAAGTGGGTGTCGTGAATGTGATCAAGGGTTCTCCTGCGGAGAAGGCGGGGTTATTGCCGCAGGACATCATCATCAAAGTAGATGATAAAACCCTCGACGGACTGACGTTGCAGGAAATTGTGAAGCTCATTCGCGGCAAGAAAGGAACATCTGTCACCCTCACACTCATTCACGGACATGACTTAGCTCCGAGAATTTTGACGATCATTCGCGACGATATCAAAATTCCGAGTACCGAGTACGAAGTGAAGAGCGGAAAAAACGGCAGTGTGGGCGTGCTGACGATCAGTCAGTTTGGCGTCGATACGATCAAAGAAGTGCAAGCAATCATCGCCAATGAGGTACAAGAGAAAAACATCAAAGGACTGGTGATTGATCTCCGGTACAACGGCGGCGGATATCTGGAGGGGGCAGTCAGCCTGTGTTCGATGTTCATGAAAGAAGGAAAAGTCGTGACCGTGCAGGGGCGTGAAGGAGCCGGCGCACCACATTACGTGACAGGAAATCCCGTACTTCCACTTTTGCCACTCGTCGTGCTCATCAATCAGGGTACGGCAAGTGCATCCGAGATTGTCGCAGGTGCATTACAGGACGATAACCGCGCAAAAATTATCGGCATGAAGAGTTTTGGAAAAGGATCGGTGCAGCAAGTGCTCGATCTCCCCGGTGGATCAAGTCTCCGTGTCACCATCGCCCGATGGCTAACCTCCAGTGGCCGCGACCTCGGGAAAGAGGGCGTGACACCGGATATCGTGGTTGATCGTTCTCTCGAGGATGCGCTGGCGGAGAGAGATCCGCAGATGGACAGTGCGCTTGCGTGGCTGCTTGAAGGAAAAGTGGTGAGCACGCCTGCGGCGAAGAAATAAAATTTCTCACGTAGAGACGATCCCGGTGGGGCGTCTCGTGGAGGCATATTTCATCGAGGAGTGAAGACGTGCGTGTCATGGTGAGCTTGTCGAACCACGCACGTCTCTACAAAAAACGGGAAGCGTTGTATACTCCTCCCGATGCTCCGCCTCCCTGCCGCATTGGAACGACGGCTCACAGAACTCTTTCCGAAAGTGCGGGAGCGTGAACAATTCGTCATTGATGTGTTGAACGAAGCGCTCATCGGACAAATCGGATCTGATGATTTGCCCGAATCTGTTGGCGGAACACTGCATCTTTTTTCAGACGGCGGATCGCGCGGGAACCCAGGTCAGGCTGCGATCGGTTGTATCATTGAAGATCCGTTAAAAGGTACGGTGCTCAAGGAATATAAAGATCGCATCGGCATTGAAACGAATAATGTCGCGGAGTATCGCGCGTTGATTGAGGGGTTAAAACTCGCAAAACAATTCCAACCCAACCGTCTCATTTGTCATCTCGATAGTGAACTCGTCGTGCGGCAACTGAATGGCCAGTATCAGGTAAAGATGCAGACGCTCAAGCCCTATTTTGAAGAAGTACAGGAACTCGCGGCAGAGTTACCAGATGTGATCTTCGCGCATATTCCAAGAGAAGATAACTACCGGGCCGATGCACTGGTGAATCAGGCTTTGGATGAAATGCCGGCGCCAATAATACGAACACACGTGCCAATGCAGCATTCGATGTTTCCGCCATCAAACACGCCGCCACGGCAAAGTCCGGGGGATGTGTATCGGGAAAGCCAAAGACCGTCTCATTTGTAAATAAAAAATGTGTCACCCTGAGGACGCTCGAATGGGCGACACATTCCATATGGAGATGTCATGGTTCGAGCGTCCTCACCATGACACGTTTTCCGTAGAGACGAGCGGCGCTCACGTCTCCTTTCGTCGGTGGAAATGATGCCCTCGAGACGCCTCATCGGGATCGTCTCTACAATTAACGAATGATCCATGTCACAATGCACTCGTGCACTCAAAACATTTCATCGTCGGACTCTTCGGAATCGTCGGACTCTTCGGCTTCCTCCCGACTACCTCCGCTGCCACCTTCAACCTCACCTACCACTACAAACATTTTCTCTACACTATCAATGTCTCGCAGCAGAAACACTGGACCGCGCCACATGAAGTGTGGACCTATCACGGGCGTGCAATCGTACCGCCGGCAGGATTTCGCATCGATGGCGACGCTGTCCCGCCGCTTCCAGCAGGATTTGAAAAAAGATTCGAAAACACAATCGACCGGAACGAAATCGAAAAAACGATTCATGATGTCATCAGCTCCGAGCTCCATCACGATGCAGGAACGGTGACGATCGGAAAAAATGGATCCGGTACTGTGGTATTTAGCGGAGTCGGTTTCGCGGGAGAACGTATCGACATGGAGAGCGCGGTGGATTTGAGTATTGCGGCGCTGGAAAACAAAGTGAGTGACATCATGCTGCCGATCACTGTGACGCCACCGACGGTGATCGTGACAGATGAATCGCTGAAAAAACTCGGCATCACGGAACTGGTGACGGTTGGAGAATCAGACTTCAGCAATTCCCCAAAAAACCGCAGACACAATATCGCCGTAGGCCTCAGTAAATTTAACGGACACATCATCCCCGCAGGATCTATCTTCTCGTTTGATGAAACACTCGGACCCGTGGACGGCAAAGCCGGCTACCTGAAAGAACTTGTCATCAAAGGCGAACAAACGATTCCAGACTACGGCGGCGGCCTCTGTCAGGTCAGTTCCACTGCGTACCGTGGAGTCTGGGAATACGGCTTCCCGATCACACAACGAAAAAATCACAGTTACACGGTCAATCACTACTATCCGCAGGGAACAGATGCCACAGTGTACCCTCCGAATATCGACATGAAATTTAAAAATGATTCGCCCGCCGCACTGCTCATGCAAACATACGCCGAGGGCGACAAAGCATATTTCCTCTACTACGGAACAAAAGATAGCCGCCGGAGCGAAGTGATGGGACCATTCCTCTGGGGAAAAACGCCGCCTCCACCGGATAAAACACAGCTCACTCTCGATCTGCCACCAGGAGAGCGGAAGAAGGTGGGAGAGCGCGTCCCCGGAATCCGTGCCGCATGGTTCCGCATTGTGAAAAAAGATGGAAAAGAAGATATCCATGGAACGTATTCCATCTACGCAGCACGTCCCCTTTTCTATTTGGTTGGTACGGCAGAGCTTCCAAAAACGGCAACGGGAAGTGGGGTGCCGAGTGTGTTTTTAGAGGAGTGATGCCACCACCGTCGACCTCAGCGGTGCCGACAAATGTTCACTCAAAACATCGACCACATATTTTTGAACGATGTCGCGCGGATAGGGTAATCGCATGAGCATCGAAATATCCGGAATCTGCGTACATGCTTCAATAAACACTTTGGTCGAGGGATCCAGTCGATCAAACCGTCCGTACTCCGTGACCGCAGGAAGAAGTCCGAGAAGATGTAATAATCGAAGCTGAAACGGAATCAGCGCGTGCTGATCGGCAGAGGAAATAAATGACTGAAGCAAATCAAATACCGCAGGCATCACTTCGTCGTCTTCCGTGAGCGCGAGGAGCAACTCAATCCCCTGTTGCAGCGCAAGCACGGAAGAAAATTCTGAAGGAGGATCAACGGAGTGAAGCGGGACTGCGGAAGTGATTGTGAGGGAGTGATCGGTCTCATGGAGTTCAAGTTTGAGAGATCGAAATGGGAGGAGCATCGCGCCGAGTCGACTCGTCGTTTTTCGAACCGCCCGCGCCCGCGCTGCTTTTCTCCCATGCTGCCGCGTAAAAAGAATGCAGAAACGATCCGCCTCGCCGATGTCGATTGTGCGGAGGATGACGGCATCGACGGAAAGAGTGCGGGACATGTGATGAGTATATCGTATGTCGTATGTCGTATGTCGGTTTCGTTGCCACATACCATATACGACATACCACATACGATCCCACATCCTTACCCAAAAAACGCCACCGGCGACAACACCTTCCTCCCCGCTCCCAGAAACGTCCCGATGTACGCAATCACGGGAAGCAGACACAGCTCCACAATAAAAATCCACGGGAAGGTGAAGAGAAGGAGTGGAGTCATGGCATTCGCAAATGCACGAAATGCCGGCTCAAGTGCGATAGACGGGATAAACAAAGGCAGTCCGCTGATCAGGGCAAACATGAGAAGCGTAGCAATCACCATCGCCCCCGTGAGCAGCACCGTCATCTCCGCCATGAAAGGAAGCAGCACGGACACAGGTGATGCCCCAAGCATCGTTTCCACAAACAGTTCATCTTCATGTGCGCGCACACTGCGACTGATGAGTTCGAGCACCAAAAAGAGAAGAACCGCACACGCCGCAAACACAAACAGCGCACTCACCGACCTCATCGCATTGGTGACCTGGAGCAGTTGTCGAATCTGATGTTCCTGATCTGTCACTGCAGTCAGAAAAGAAGGATTGATCACTGTCCGCCATCGATCCTGTTCAATAAATGTCCGGAAGCTGTCGTAGGAATCGAGTGATTTCAGAGTGACCGTAAAACTATCGGGAAAGGGATTTTCCAGTTTGTACTGCTCAAGAAAAGACACAAGATCTGGGTCTCGCACACGCTGCTGCTCGAGTGCATCCGCCTTCGTGATGTACGCAACATGCGAAACGGTCGATTCACTTTGTGCAGCGGCAAAAAATGTCTGAATGTCTTGGTCCTGCGCATTCGAAATCACCTCGAGCCGTACCCCAGCCTGCGAAGAAAGAAGCGTATCCACACTCACCACCCCCAAATAAAACATCACGAGCATTTGTGTCAGGAGGAGCACAGCACTGAGAAGCGCAAGCGTCGTGCCCCATTTTTTTTGCCGCGAAAGCAGCAGCAATCCTCTGCGCAGTGCACGTTTGACCGAGAGTGAACTATCCATGGTCGGGAGCATGGATGGCAGTGTAGCACGAGGGGGTTTTGTGAGGAACTACACACTTTTATTTCTCTACCCAAAAACAATAGTGTTGTACGTTCTTCCTATATGAATCTTTTTACTTCCCAATACTCTCCAGAAATTCAGTCTGCAGCTTCACAAAATCTACAAATCCTTTGACTATCTGCTTCCTCATCTCATAAGGCTCTTGATCTCCACGGTAGTATCTCAATGCTAGATTAGCAGCTCTGAACGCGAGCTCTGCATGCTCATCTTCCACGGTAGTATGAAGGGCAATCCAGATATACGTCTGCACATCGGAAATTTCAGGATCTACCATTTCCATATGGCTGACTAATGCAGGATGTTCTCGGCGCAGAAAAGTATCAATAATGCGGAATTCTTCTCCTGCCAATTGTTCGGATCCGATATGGAAACCCATATTCTGAAAAAGAGCATTTTCATCGATGACTTGCCCTATGCCGTATCCACTCTTTGCTCCTTCCATTGCTATAATGGTTTCCGCGTTTGGATCAATCAGTGACTTGAAAGAAGCTCCATTGTAACCAAAAAATTTTCCGACAGCTTGTACTGTGTTCTGAGCAAGTGTGCGATGAGGCTGATACTTTGCTGATTCTCCTCCGAACTCATCAATGGCGGCAGCGAAAAGAGGGGCCGCAACTTCGTAGCTTCGGTCAGAAAGATAATGCTCAATAGTATTGGGATCACCGAAAAGATCCGGTCGCTGAGCAACCGCACTCGCCAAATGAGCAACACCCGCGCCAAAGGGCGCGTTAAAATGTACGTACCGACTGAGAACGCGCACAAGATCTCCATGAGTGCGCAATTGCTCGAGAGCAACGTGAAGATGCTCACATCCTTTCTGAACATCGGGTAAAGCTGATAATTCGGACCATGTGATTTCGGGTTTCTTGTTCATAGGAACACTTATTATTACACTATTTTCCTAATTTTGCAAATATAATAAATACATCACTTTTACTTTATAATAAGAGCAAATCATTCATAAAAACTTGAATTGTCTATAATTTTAGAATACACTCTACGTATGAGTAACACTTCAAGCAAGGGCCGTACTCTTGGCATCCGTTCATTGCTGGAACGCATCGGATTGAATAATCGTGAAATTGAGATATACATGACTCTTCTTCCGCGCAAAGTCGCACGTGCTAGCGTTATTTCCAAGGCATCGAAACAGTCACGCAGTCATACGTATCTCGTCTTACGAAGCCTGGAAGAAAAGGGGCTTGTCTCAGAAATTGAACGCGGGAAAATTCTGCACTTTGTAGCAGAATCGCCACAAAGATTGCTCAGTTATATTGAAAATCGTGAAGAAGAATTGCATGTACTAAAACCGCTTGTTGCCGATGTCCTTCCTCAGCTTCATGCACTCACAAGCCCGCTCGCCGGAAAACCGCGTGTAACAATGTTGCATGGGATAGAAGGGATGAAACAGGTGTATAGGGAAATGCTGCCGAAGGATTTTTGCGGCATCTTCAATCCGCAAGCAATGTACGACGCATTTGGAAAAAATATCGCTCAGATGGTTCTGGGAAAGGACACCCGGATACGCGGTCGAGATTTACTCGTGGACAATGCTATGAGCAAACGGTGGCTCTCGGAAGTGACGCAACACGAAGGCTATTCAATCCGACTGCTCCCAAAAGGAGTGACGTTCTACAGTGACACAAATTTTAGCGACGATACCGTTGCACTTTTTTCCTACGACGATGAACAAACAATCATCTGTATTGAGAATAAAAATTTGGTGGATAGTTTCAAGGCATGGTTTGAAATGATGTGGAATATAAGCAGACCCACTTAAAGTGTCTCTTTGTGATCCAGCAATCATCAGATAAAAAAACTCCGCAAGAAGCTAGAAAGCTATTTCCTAATTCCTAAGTCCTAGTTCCTCCTCCTCACACCACCCGTCTCAGCTGCATCTCAATCCTCTCAATCGCCGACACACATTCGCGGGCGCGGGGATTGCCGGGATCGAGGTCAAGGGCGCGGAGGAAGAGGGCGCGGGCTTTTGGGAAATTTTTCATTTCGAGATAGGCGACGCCCAAGTCGCAGAGCGTGAGTGTGTTTTCACTGTCGAGATTGAGCGAGCGTTCGAGCGTCACGATGCCTTGTGGTTTTTGACCGCTCTGAAACAGCACCCATCCGAGACAGCGAAGGATTTCGGGATTGTTTGCTTTCAGATGATTTGCTTCCTTCAAAGAAATCATCGCCTCCGCCCATTTCGATTCATGGGAACGAAGAAAACCCAGAATATAATGTCCGGTGTAACTTGCGGGGTCGAGGGTGATCGCCTGCAGTGCCGCGACTTGCGCGCGGTCGTGCCTCTCCAAACTCAGTTCATTATCCGCAATTTCTTCGAGAGCGGAGACATTGGATGGATCTTCAAGCACAAGCTCTTCGAGCATCGTGATCGCCTCTTCGTGTTTGCCGGCAAGTTTCAATTGCTCCGCTTTTTCGAGTCGATCGAGGACGTTCTGTGAATGAGGAGTATCAGCCATAGATCATCATTGTAGGACGAGCGAACCAGAACGCAAAGCATTGAGCGAGTTTTTTAGACAATAATATAGAGCACCGTCCGCCAGATTGCATAGGCGCCGAGAACAACCGCGATGCCCATCAGCGAGCCGATCATCAGATCCTTTCCCTTTTGCTTATAATCTTCTTTGGCACCGGAAAGGACGATCATAAACGCACCAATAAGGAACATTACACTCGCAACAGTGGTAATGGTTGCGGCAAGAAACGTGATCGCCCGCGCGGCGGCCTCGGGAATCGTATTTTTTGTTCCGATCGACACTGCGATACAGCGTGGACTGCCTGCCGGACATGCGGCAGCAAAGGACAAAGCCGGCACCAGCACGGAAGAGACGATGAGACTGAGCCGAAAACGGAGTCGATGAACCATCCCTACAGTATAGCATAGAATTGGTCGCTCTGTACATTGCGCCACAGCCTCAAATGGCTCTACACTGCTGACTCTATGGCTTTTGGCTTGGAAGAAGGCAATAACGGCTTTTCCACTGGCGGTCACGACCGTCGTGGCTTTGCATCAAGGTCTCTGTCCCACAAAGGACGCACACGGGAATTTTTCTCCATGAATACACAGGCACGCAGGTCGAAGCGAAGTGTCCTCGAAAGAGGCTGGGCAATCTATGACAAACTGAAAGCCCGCGGCCCGAAAAAACTGGGGCGCGATGCGATCGTGATCTTCATTCTCTTGGGAGTGCTCTACGGAGGCTATCTCTGGTTCACACTTCCGGATATCAGTGATCCAAAAAATCTCACAGCCGCGCAGAGCTCTGTGATTCTCGATAAAAATGGCGTGGAATTATACCGACTGTATAACGCAGAAGATCGCGTGTTCGTTGCGGGTGAATTGATTCCGAAGACGATGAAAGATGCGATCGTCGCGATCGAAGATCGGCGTTTTTATGATCGCGGCTGTATCGATTACCGTGCATTCGCGCGCGCTCTTTTCACGCTCGGTCAGGGCGGAGGTGCTTCGACACTCACGAGACAGCTCGCGAGAAACGCACTCGACCTGAAACAGGAACACGTGATCAACCGCAAAATAAAAGAAGTAATCCTCGGCTGCCAACTGGAAAACCGTTACAGCAAAGAAGAACTGCTCAACCTCTACCTCAACTGGATTCCCTTTGGAAAAAATGCGTACGGCATCGCGCTCGCCGCAAAAACATATTTCAATACCGACGCGAAAGATCTCACACTCGCCGAGGCTGCGGTGCTCGCGGCTCTTCCACAAGCACCTACCTATTACAGCCCCTATGGAAAACATGTGCGCACAACCGTAACGCCGGCCGCGTATCAAAAAATCCTCAGCGGGAAAATCACGAGTGCATCACAGCTGAATGATAAAGATTTCTTGATCGGGCTTCTCGGAAATATCGTCGGCACAGGATCGACCACGATCTATGTCGGAGGGCGTGCAGACCAAGTGCTGCGCACAATGCAGGATCTCGGGAAGATCACCGAAGAAGAACGTGTGAGCGCCCTCAGTACTCTCCAAACGATGAAGTTTGAAAAAGCCCGCGAAGATATCCGCGCAGCGCATTTTGTGCTCTGGGTAAAATCGCAGGTGCAGACGATTCTCGGCACAAGTGAGAGCATTATGGATCAGGGGGGGCTCAATATCGAAACGACTCTCGACTGGAACATGCAGCAGGCAGCGGAGAAGGCGATAAAGAATAAAGCGGAGGACATCGCGCGTCTCTACAGTGCGCAAAATATCGCACTCGTCTCTGTGGAAACGGGAACGAATAACATTCTTGCATACGTCGGGAATACGGATTACAACGATGAGAAAGACGGCGGAAAGATCGACATGGCGCAGTCACCGCGGCAGCCGGGTTCCAGTTTCAAACCCTTCGTCTACGGAGCGGCCTTTGAAAAAGGTATGAGCCCCGCAACGGTTCTCTACGATGTTCCCACCAAAATCGGCGATGATACGCCGCAAAATTTTGACGGAACATTCTGGGGGATGATGACGGCACGGCGCGCTCTCGCAGGTTCCAGAAATATTCCCGCCGCAAAAGCATTTTTCCTCGGAGGGGGTGAAACAGGGGTGCTCGATTTTGCATCGAGACTCGGAGTGACGGGACCGAGGGATCAGAAAAAACTACTTTCGGGGAGCGGCAAAACATTTGAGTACGGTTGGCCACTCGCGCTCGGTGCCGGCGAAACTCCTCTCACGCAAATGGTGACGGGCTACGCAACGTACGCAAACAAAGGAATCGAAAAACCACTCGTGTCGATTGTCCGGATCAAAGACAAACGCGGCAATATTCTCTACGACGCATCGGTGCAACCGGCCGGCGTACAGGTGATCGATGAACGCGTCGCCGCTCTCGTCACGTCTGTGCTCAGTGACGTGTCCGCCCGCCCCAACGAATTTTGGCAGCAAGTCTTAACCGTCCCCGGTTTCCAAGCCGCTGCAAAAACAGGAACGAGTAACAAATGTATCGACCGTGCCGAGAGCGGCACCTGCAAAGATCGCCGTCCGCTCGACCTCTGGACGATGGGATACACCCCAAATCTGATCACAGGCATCTGGATCGGAAACGCAAATTCTTCACCACTCTCCGAAAAAGCGGAGGCACTGAACTTGGCAGCTCCGATTTGGAAAGACTACATGGTTCGCGCGCATAAGCTGCTCAAAACCCCCAAGGCGAATTTCGATCTGCCCCAAGGAATCGTGCAGCCGCAAGTCTCGATGCTCTCCGGAGAACTGCCTACCGAATGCACCCCGATTGCGAATCGTCAGTCCGATCTTTTCCTGCAGGAACACGGACCAACCTTGCAAGATCCCGCATGTGTGCAATTGAATGTGGATCGTGTAACAGGACTCCTCGCATCAGATGAATGTCCGGCCGAAGCTGCCGAAATGCGCAGTTTCCTCAGCCCCAAAAGTGTTCTCGCAGAGCGTTTCCCCGAGTGGGACAAAGGCGTGCAGGACTGGGTGAAGGAACAGATGAAAGGGTATGACCCACTCACGAATACGCTCGGTTCGGGATCAAAACTGCCACTCCCCTTGGCTCCCACCGAGAAGTGCACATTGAGCCTGACGCCGGGGCGGATGAATAAGCCGACAGTCTCGATCACATTCCCCACGCAAGGTGGCGGCCTTCCCTACCCGGCCTTCCGTCCAAAGTTCACTGTGAGTTCTGGTTCCCCCTTAAGACAAGTCGAAGTATTCGTCGACGGCAAATCCGTCGGCGTCACGGTCGCTTCACCTTTTGATGCAACGGTTCGTGTGCCGCGCAGTGTCAGCAAAGACGGAATGCATATCTTGAAAATCACAATCACCGATCAATATTTCAACATTGCATCCGACGAAGTGAGCTTCGCCTTCGGAGCAGACGTGAGCGGCCCGATGGTTCAACTTCTGCAACCGCAAAATGGTGCGAGCGTAAAATCCGGAGATTCGATCGGCATGCGAGCAGATGCAAGCGACCCAGCAGGCATCAAATACGTGGAATTTTTCCTCGATGGAAAATTACTCACCACAAAACCAAACGAACCGTACACGCTGAGTTACCAAGTAAATCTTCCCGCAGGTACCTACACACTCAAAGCTGTGGCGACGGATTTTAGTGGGAATAAGGCGGAGGATAGTGTGGAGGTGACGGTGATGCCGTGAGACGATGAGGTTAGCCGTCTAATTCACAAATTCTACTGAGCGCCTCTGCGTACACATCATGTAAATATCGCACTATTTCAGCTTTTTTTTCCTCTGGTAATTCCTGGTCGATATTAATTTCCGACAATACCGCATTGACGAACGCCTCCCGATTTCCACGTGTACCATCGGGCTGCCATTTCTGCTTCATGCTCATAGCAAATCGGACAAGATCTTCGGTCTGTGAGTCTGTAGCGGTCTCTAGTGACATAAGCAAATTATTCTAGAACAGCGGCAGGATGTCAAATTCAGCGAAACTCGGCATTCGTAAACACTTCACTCACATCATCATCCTCTTCAATCGCCGCCATAAAATCCGCAACTTTTTCTGCGACCGCAGCATCCGTTATTGCAACCTTTTGCGCAGCGACAAATTGGAGTCCGGCAGAGAGGATTTCATAACTATTTGATTTCAAAAAATCCCGCACTTTCGTCCAGTTTGCGAGGTCGGTTGTAACGGTCAACGTGTCTTCTTCGAGATCGATATCCTCAGCTCCGAAATCGATCAGTTCGAGCTCCATTTCTTCAACGGAGACGTGCGCATCGCTCTTCTCTACGGGCTTTGCTACAACGACTCCTTTCCGTGCAAACATCCAAAGAACTGATGACGAATCCGTAAACGCTCCGCCGTGTTTATTGATAGCAGTGCGTACATTACTGAGTGTGCGATTTTTGTTATCGGTCAGGCATTCAATCACATACGCCGTCCCCGCAGGACCCATCGCCGCGTAGGTAATTTCTTCCATGCGCTCACCTTTCAATTCCCCAGTTCCTTTTTTAATCGCACGCTCGATGTTTGCGTTTGGCACACTGTCCGCCTTCGCATTATCAATCGCCGTCCGCAAACTCGGATTCATCGACGCATCACCGCCCCGCTGCGCTGCGATCTCAATCAGCTTCGCATGACGCGTAAAGACTTTCCCACGCGCGGAATCGGCGGCAGTTTTTTTGACCCGAATGTTGTGCCATTTGGAGTGACCGGACATGTTGAGACGGGGTATTGAGTCTTGAGTATAAGGTATGCAGTAAAAAGTATGCGAATTGTACATACTTTATACCCACATCATAATACTCACGCCGTCATACCAACATCCATATACTTATTTCCTATAAGCAAGCATCCCCATAAACCTCGCACGCTCCACTCCCGTCTTCAGCATCTTCTGGTGCTTCAGGCATGTGCCGGAGTAGTACCTCTTACGAAGATTACCGAAGTAATCGATGAAGGGCTTCATGATCGGGTAATCTTTGTAATCAATATACGCAGCCTGCTTCTCGCAGAAGGGACACTTCTTGAGACGTGGATCTGCGCGGTTCTGTTGCTGACGAGTTTGGCGTGGAGGAGGCATAGTGTGAGTGGGTAGTGAGTAGTTGGTAGTGAGTAGTATGAGTCATTTCCCTTGTTTCTTCTGTTTCCCTTGTTTCTCTTGTTTCCTCATAAATCAATATCTTTATCCGAAATAAGCTTATCGAGACCCTCCGTAATCGACTTCTCACTCATAGGCTTTGCAATCACTTCTGTCTTCTCTTCCTTCTTCGTCGTGCGCTTTGCCTTCTCGACAACCTGCTTCTTTAATTTATCTTCCTTATCTTGTGCGACCTTCTCACCAAGTGTCTTCTCTTCCTGTTTCCACTTTTCAAAGTTTCCGGCAGTCGGAGCAACCTGATAGTTCTTTGGTGGCTTGATGATCATGTGGCGAAGGATTCCTTTGAGGATCCGGAGCTGCGTGTCTGCTTCTTTCAACTTGCTTGGATCCATTTCAAAGTAATAGATCACAAAGTTTCCTTCAGAAAATCCGCCGATCTTGTACGCAAGTCCGCGGCGACCCCACATATCTTTCAGCACCAACTTCGCCTTCGCCTCCTGAAAAATTTCCTCCACTGCCTTAAGCAGGTCGGACTCTTCCTTCTGATTGATAGGATACGGATACAACACCGCAACTTCATAGATACGTGTGTCTTCGTCTTCGGCATGAATAGTAGCCATAGGGATTCGTGGGTAAAACCGTGCATCGAATGATAAACGGGAATCGATGGAGCAGCGACTATACGTACGCCAAAACAGCACGTCAAGGAAATTTGCCATTCCATTTATATTCCAGCACCATCCATCAATGTATTTACTTCACCCCTGATACCAGCTCTCTCGCTATCCACGGAAACTGCCGAGTTACCATTTGCCCTTTCCTGAAAGAAAGTAGCCGCGCAATCCATGAAAAGATCGACGTGTATTCTTTTTTCCTTATATCTTTGATCTGCACTACGACCAAAGTACACATCAAAAACATCCGTAATCAAAGAACGCAAAGCTACAATTGGAATGTGCGGATGCGCTGAGAGAAATGATTCAAAATTCCTCAGTGCCAGTTCTCTATTTTGTCCTGATTCTGCTGGAATCTTTCTTGTTGTTCGATCCCATAGAGGTGTGAGCCACTCGTATATTGGGCGTCGCATCAGTGCACTAAATGCGATAAATTGCTCATCGCTCACACCTGCTGACCTTGCTATTGATGGCATCTCATCTGACGATACATCTGCAAACCTGCTGGCAGCAGTATCCGACTTTTCTGAGTCTCTTAAATCCATTATTTATATTATAGCATAATTACCAAATTTAGGAAAATCTTAGTCATCGTGAACTGAAATCTCAAACGCATAGAAATCTTCAAGTACGGTAGGAGGGAAGGCGTCTACTCCTTTCCCCACCTACCGTATGGCCAAGTTTACACGTTCCAAGAGAGATCAGCTCGAAGCCTTATATCGTGCACGGCTTTCTCAAA
>CALREJ010000025.1 GCA_943355155.1 Candidatus Peribacteria bacterium | reverse complement strand
TGCGGAGGGTTTGGTTGATGATTGAATTGTTTAATGGCATAGGTCTATCGTATATCGTATGCGGTATGTGGTATATGGGTGAATGAGTTGACGCAAGAAAACCTATATACGACATACGAAATACGACATACTCGTACCATGTTATACATCGCCACTCCCGGCGTCCCTCTCGTGACTCCCCGTCCCGGTGGAACGGTTGAAGGAATCAAGTACGCACACTCGATAGCAATCCATGCGATGGAAATGGAATGGGTACAGATGGTGCCGAAAAACCCTGAGAGGATGATCGAGATCAGAACCATTGCAGAAGAATTAAAATTCACTCTTACGGTGCACGCACCCTATTTCATCAATCTAAATTCGCCTGATGCCGCAAAACTTGCAGCAAGCAAAAAGCGAATTCTTGATGCGCTCGCAATGGCGGAGATCGCAGGAGCGCTTTCTGTTTGCGTGCATCCCGCATTTTACCTCGGCATGGATCCGAAAGACGCATTCGAAAATGTCCGCCGCGCGACAGCAGACATCATGAAGAAAAAAGAGATGCTCTTTCCGCACGTGAACTTGGCGTACGAGACAATGGGAAAACCAACGCAGTTTGGAACGCTCGAAGAAGTGCTCGCGCTCAGCAAAGAATTTGGCATCTATCCGACTGTGGACCCCGCGCACATGCACGCGCGCACGAATGGGTTGATAAACACGACAGAGGAATGGAATGAAATGTTTGATACGTATGAATCATTCCTCGGAAAACAATCTTTGAAAAAAGTCCACATGCATTTCAGTGGTATAGCCTACAGCGTCAAAGGCGAAAAACATCACGTCCCTCTGCAGGAAAGTGACGCACGCTGGCAGGATTTTCTCGCAGTGCTCAAAAAGCGCAAAGTGGAAGGAGTGCTTGTGTGTGAATCCCCTCTCATGGAAGTGGACACTCTTCTTTTGCAAAAAACATTTGAAAAGATGTAGGATCAACACACTTATATCTTTCGTCATATTGTATGAATATTGCCATTAACGGATTTGGTCGCATCGGTCGTCAGGCACTTCGAATTATTCTCGAAAAGCATCCGCACATCAAAGTGGTGCTCATCAACGACCTCACTGATACCAAAACTCTCGCTCACTTGTTTGAATTCGATTCCAGCTACGGAACGTTTGCGGGTGGTGAAGTGACTTCAACCGAAGACAGTATCGTGATCAAGAAAAAGGCAATCAAAGTGACTGCGATCAAAGATCCGCTCACTCTTCCGCACAAAGATTTGAAAGTAGATGTCGTTCTCGAATGCACGGGTCGTTTCACGAAGCGCGAAGAGGCTGCACAGCACATCACTGCAGGCGCAAAAAAAGTGATTATCTCCGCACCGTGCAAAGACCAAGCAGATGCAACGATCTGTATGGGAGTGAATGAAGGCATCTACGACGGAAAAACAATGCACGTCATCAGCAATGCTTCTTGCACGACAAACTGTTTGGCACCGATGGTGAAGGTAATCCATGAGGCATTTGGCATCGTCAACGGTCTCATGACCACAATTCACAGTTACACGAACGATCAAAACTTGCTCGATCTTCCCCACTCTGATCTCCGTCGTGCACGCGCCGCTGCTGTAAACATCGTTCCAACCAGCACAGGTGCTGCAAAGGCAATCGGTCTCGTGATTCCTGAACTGAACGGAAAACTGAACGGAATCGCCATTCGAGTGCCAACTCCTACAGGAAGCTTGAACGACCTCACGATTGTCACCGAAAAGCCTGTCACAGTAGAAACAATCAACGCCGCATTCGCCGCAGCAGCAGCAAAACCATTAAAGGGAATTCTCCGCGTGGAAAGTCGCCCCATTGTCTCCCACGACATCGTTGGCGACAGCAGCAGCTGTATCTTCGACGAAGCACTCACTCAGGTCATGGGTACCAACTTGCTGAAGGTCTTTGGGTGGTACGACAACGAGTGGGGCTACAGCAATAGGATCGTCGAACTCGCTGAGTATATCGGGAAGCATTGATCGAATAAGTCTATCGCGCATTTCTTTTAATTCAGCATTTTTTTTCTTTTTTTTCTCTGCATTATTTACATTTCGGTATTTTTCTAAGCAGTTTTTCCTACTAAATTTTTGTGTTTTAAATTTCTCATTCATAATGCTTGAAGTTTTTGAATGATTTAACCAGCCTCTGCTGATATTCATGTATAACTCAGTATCATTACAAAGCTGACAAAAAAAATCTGTTTCTTCATCCAACCATACAAATTCGTCATTTTGTTTTCTAAAATTTATTCTTGCTTCTTTAATTATTGTACGGCTTGCATTCTCATATCTACGCTCGTTTTGTTTTTGTCTCATTAGCCGAGCAAATTCTGGTCGTATTAGTTTTTGTACCATTCTTTGAATAATTCCAATTTTTGTTCGTTCAACTGCATCGTCACTCAATGTTAATTCATCCTTAAGTTCATGCCATATTTGAATTGCATGCATTTCGTCTACTGCAAAAAGAGTTACAATTCTTTTACAAATTTCACGATTTTTTAGCAATATGCTAGCCTGCTCATCAGCGTACTTACGAGCCTTTTTGGAAGCGCCATCTTTGGGTTTACTGCTGACACTTAGTATCACAATACGTAATATACTATATTTAGTTAAATAAGCAACTACTCCTTCTTCTCATCCACCACCTCCGCATCGACGACATTGTCTTCCGGTTTCTTCTCACCCTTCTTCTCATCTTCCGCAGCTTTCTTCGAAGCCTCTTCGTAGATGATTTTGCCAATTTCCTGTGCAGATATAGACAGGTCTTCCGTCGACTTTTTAATCTCTTCCGATGATGCAGATTCGTTCTTCAGTATGTCCCGAAGAGCATTCATTTTTTCGTTCACTGTTTTTTTGGTTGCATCCGGAATCTTTGCGTCGTATTCGCGCAATTGTTTCTCGAGATTGAAAATCAGTGCATCTGCGTTGTTGCGGATGTCGATCTCTTCGCGCTTCTTTTTGTCTTCCTCTGCGTGCAGCTCTGCGTCTTGCTTCATCTTTTCCACTTCTTCTTTGCTGAGTCCCGTGGAACCTGCGATCGTGATGTGCTGTTCTTTGGCAGTGCCCTTGTCCTTGGCTTTGATGTTGAGGATTCCGTTGCTATCGAGGTCGAAGGTTACTTCGATCTGTGGCATGCCGCGCGGAGCGGATGGAATTCCGTCGAGGATGAATCGTCCCAGTGATTTGTTGTCACGTGCGAGTTCGCGTTCGCCTTGCACGATGTGAATTTCCACTGATGGTTGATTGTCTGCAGCGGTTGAGAAGATCTGACTGCGCGTTGTGGGGATTTTCGTGTTACGTTCAATCACCTTCGTCGCAACTCCGCCGAGCGTTTCAATACCAAGGGAAAGAGGCGTGACGTCGACGAGCACAATATCTTTGTTGATGTCTCCGCCGAGAACACCCGCTTGCACTGCTGCTCCGATCGCAACGACTTCGTCCGGGTTTACACCTTTGTGAGGCTCCCGTCCGAAAATCTCTTTCACTTTTTCAATGACCTTCGGCATGCGCGTCATTCCTCCGACGAGCACGACTTCTTGAATATCAGATCTTGATACCTTCGCATCTTTCATCGCCTTCAGACACGGCTCCATTGTTTTCTCGATCAATGGTGCAACGAGAGACTCGAGCTTTGCGCGCGAAAGTTTCATCAACAAATGTTTCGGACCACTTGCGTCTGCGGTGATAAACGGCAGGTTGATTTCTGTTTCCGTTGCGGAAGACAGTTCGATCTTCGCCTTTTCTGCAACTTCCTTTAGTCGCTGCAGTGCGATTTTATCTTTGCTCAAGTCAACGCCGCTGTCTTTTTTAAATTCCTCGAGAATCCATTCCATAATCACCTGATCGAAATCATCTCCACCGAGGTGCGTATCACCGTTCGTTGCGAGTACTTCAAATACTCCGTCACCAAGATCGAGCACTGAAACGTCAAACGTTCCTCCTCCAAGATCGTAGACAACAATTTTCTGCTCCTTTCCTTTATCCAGTCCGTATGCGAGCGCTGCTGCAGTTGGCTCATTGATAATGCGCACAACTTCGAGACCTGCGATCTGTCCTGCTTCTTTTGTGGCTTGTCTCTGCGAATCATCGAAATACGCCGGAACGGTGATCACAGCCTTCGTTACTTTTGCTCCAAGGAATGCCTCGGCATCAGTCTTTAATTTTTGTAACACCTTCGCGCTCACTTCCTGCGGCAACATTTCTTTTCCATTCACGACAATCACCGCGCGATCTTCTTTTCCGGACTTTACTTCAAACGGCATGCGTCCAGCTTCTGTTTTGACTTCTGCGTATCTGTGACCGATAAATCTCTTCGCAGAAAAAATTGTATTTTTTGGATTCGTCACTGCCTGTCTCTTCGCTGCGACTCCCACAAGCACTTCTGCATCTTTAAATGCAACGATAGATGGAGTCGTTCGATTTCCTTCTGCATTCGGGATCACTACCGGCTCTCCTCCTTCGATAACAGAGACGCAGGAATTTGTAGTACCGAGGTCGATTCCAATAATTTTGCTCATGATTGTGTGGGTGAATAATTAAGGAGCTCATACTGAGCTTAGCACTCGCTAGTTTAGAGTGCTAACTTTGAGTCGTCAAGATTTTTTCTGATGAGATTTTTACTTAGTGAATAGCCAAAATCAACGTATACTGTTTTTATGTTTTTAGATGAAGCAAAAATCGAAGTGGCAGGGGGAGACGGCGGAGCCGGCTGTGTGAGCTGGCGCCGCGAAAAGTATGTGCCCAAAGGCGGACCCGATGGTGGAAACGGCGGACAGGGAGGAAATGTGGTCATTCGTGCTGATTCCAACACCGATACACTGAGTGATTTCAGCTCTCGTAAAAAATTCGAAGCCGACAAAGGTGCATTCGGTCGGGGCACAAACAGTGCGGGGAAAGCGGCGCCGGAATATATTCTGCTTGTTCCACCCGGAACCAGCATCACCCAGATTGCTGATGATGGCACAGAAGTCGCAGTTCTTGCGGATTTATCTCAGCACGGCGATCAAATCATTGTCGCCTACGGCGGTCGCGGTGGATACGGCAATGCGCACTTCGTTAGCTCCACACGTCAGCGACCGGACTTTGCAGAACTCGGCGAACCGGGTGAACGTAAAAAAATAAAGCTGGAACTCAAGCTCGTGGCCGACGTTGGCATCATCGGGTTTCCAAGCGTCGGAAAATCTACGTTGATTTCTGTTATCAGTAGCGCTCGCCCAAAAATTGCCGCGTATGAATTCACAACGCTCATTCCAAATCTTGGAGTGGTGTTTGCTGCCGACAGATCGTACGTTGTATGTGATCTACCAGGGCTTATTGAAGGTGCAAGTGAAGGGAAAGGTCTTGGAGACAAATTCTTGAAACACATTGAACGCTGCGGAGTTTTGCTTCACCTTCTCGATATCAGCAGAGCACTCGAGGAAGGAAACGAAGTGAATGTTGATAAACTGATTGCAGACTACAAAGCGATCCGCAAAGAACTGATCGCCTACTCCCCTACTTTGGCAGAAAAAAAAGAATTGGTATTGCTGAATAAGATTGATTTAATCAATAGTGATACGACTGCACTCGTCAAAAAACTGAAGAAAGCAAAGATCGATATTTTCATGGGTATTTCTGCTGCAGCAAGACTCAACACCGATGATTTGATCATGAAATTACTTCCTGTTGTTTTGAAAGAACGTGAGAAGCGCGAAAAGATCGTTGAAGAAAAAGATCAGAAAAATGCCGAAGAATTGCCGGTGCTTAAACCACAATTGCAATCTGAAAAAATGGGCGCATTCAAGCTGACGCAAAAACAAGACGGAACCGTGATGATTACAGGTAAGCGTTTAGAGCAATTCACAAAGATGACGAATTTCAATGTGCACGGCGGTCTGCAACGTTTCCGTGACGTGATTGATCGTGTGGGCGTTTCGAAGGCAATCCGCCATGCGCGCGGCAAAGAAGGTTTCGAAGAGGCGTTGGTGTATATCGGGGGAATACGGGTCGATGAGTATTTGTAAGCAGATTTTTATTCTGACTTTTCAATCAATATTTTATTTTCTTGCGCATCTTTTACCATTTGTTCTAACTGAGTAAGTGTTACATCTTGATATTCAAGATCAGAATGTTCTTTGCCATCTATCGAACGTACTATTTGTCGTTTATATATTTTAAACTTTTGATACAAGATTCGAGCAAACCGCAATTTGTCATCACCTTTATATCGATGTAACACCGATGCGACGGCATCAATAAATTCAAAATAGCCATCATGGCTGTATCTCGTTTCGATAGGTGAAACAAAGTTTGCTGAAATATGCTCGTTTGCAAAATAGCCTCCAAGAAGTGCTCCATTCTTACAGTAGCCAAACGTTCCCAGATCATGCGCTGAATATTTTCCTGATGGTTCAATATCAAAGCAAATTGTTGTGATGTGCGCTCCATGTAATGTGTGTACGTGGAAACCAAATGCCGAGTAGCCCAATTTTTCAAGCATCATTTTTTGCATGGCCATCAAATCTTCACAGTCTCCCAAATATCTACCATTTTTTATCCTACGTAGTGTCCTTGGAACTGTTTGATAAAAATGTTTAGTGCAATGGAGTGCATTTCTTTGATAATAGTCAGAATCATCGCTATCAAACGTGTACTGAAAAAAGTATCTTCTCCAATACTCAATATTTTCTGGAGTTCCAAGTGTTCGCGCCAGCTCAGTCATATATTCATCTTCAGTTAAACAAGAATTCGATGCATATTCTTCGGGAAAGGATCGCAATTTTCTGCCTTCGGGATTTGTCATGATGAGCTCTTTGTGGAGTAAAATGAGTGTACTCATTTTTTCTTCTTCTCGTTCAAATTGGCTGGCTAATAGCGGAAACATTCGATCCTCACTGATATGAGAATGCTTTTCCATGTCACAAATCAATGCATTGTTTTTCCTAAAAACTTCAAAGTGTTTTGAATATCCCACCCTAGAAGTTCCGTTTTCCGGCGACAATTCTTCAAAAAGTGCACTCTGCTTTGTGTCAAAATTTGCTGCTTCTTCCCTATCTTCCATTGTTTCATATGCGGTTGTAAATCTATTCCTTAACAATTCATTTGCGTCCCAAAGTATTCGTTCCTGACTTTCAAATACCGACTGCATCTCACTTGTTATTCTTGTGCGCATTTCTTCGACGCTTTCACCCGTCTGAAAATTTGACTCCGCGACGCCGCTGGAACCCAAAGCGGCTGCGATTGTAACAAGAAAGAACAGTCGTCTGCTTACTACAGGAGAAGGTGCTTTCTCTGCTTTGTGGCCAGATAATAAATGGTCCAGTTCCAAAGTTTTCAATTGTCCTCCTCCTACCCTTCTCAATTCAAGATATTCTTTTATCACCCAAAAATCTCTTTGACTTTCAAAATTTTCTGGTAAGGTTCACGAACGTTTTGTTTCTATTATCTGTTTTCTGAGATGAAAGATTATCTCGGCGTAAGTGCATCACCCACTGGTGGATCTGAAGATGGGCTTCTTGATATTGATACAAATACTCCGGAAGGCGAAGCAATGAGTCCTACAATTTTTTATATCGATGCTTTCAGATCTGATCTTGGTCGAGTCGCAAAAAGTCGTTCAAGATTGGACGATCCAACCCCAGAAATTTATCCTTTTCATGATGAGGTTAAAACAACATCTGTATTAAATCTCGATCGATCTAAGGATTCTTTTGCTGCACTTTCAATAATTGAAGCAAGAATTTCAGAATTGAATCGTGATGTTGAAACAATGATTAGTGATGGCTATGCACCCCTAGATGCAATTCATATTGCAATGTCTACTGCCTTAAAAAATATTCAAGAAGACAGTGCTTATCTTCAGAATATTGATGTTGCGCCAATATCGTCATTGATTATTGGCTTAATAGAAGCAATACCAAAGATACAATATATACGCACACATCAGATTCCAACTGAACATGAATTGATTCAATTTGTTTCATATGCTGCATTCGATGCAATGAACAGAATTTTAGCAAACGATCTGGATTTTATAGACGCTCTAAAAATGACAGCAGACAACAGAAATTGCGATGCAGACGGTCATATTCAAAGACATCAACTTAGGCCACAAGAACTTTATTCAAGAATCGATGTTGACGGACAAAACCCTGATTCACTTTTCAAGATGCATCTCTTTTCAGATATCGCTTCTCCAACAACTGCTTCAGATTTGACACTGAAGAGACATGCTTTATTCAATAGCACTTTTGCTGAACTTGCCACAGCTCATTGGATTCCTTCTGTTGCAAGGAATGAGAAGAAAAAAAATATGAAAAGCATCATTCCAACAAACGAAGAACTTTTACATGATTAGTCGTTCGAATGACTAGTGGTGGAGCTGAAGGGACTTAAACCCTCGACCTCTACAATGCGAATGTAGCGCTCTATCAGCTGAGCTACAGCCCCAAGTTCTTTGTAGCTGTATTTTAGCTTAGGACTATCGAAAATCTACCTTTCAACATCAGTATTTGAAATGGTATAGTGAACTTACGACGTGGCCCGGTAGCTCAGTGGTAGAGCACTCGCCTGAAGAGCGAGGTGTCGCCGGTTCGAACCCGGCCTGGGCCACCATTCGACTCGCTATCGCTGCGCGATATGCTCGCTCATGGTAAACCACGATCTTTTTTTCACCGAGTCGAATGACTCTGAGCCCTTCGGCAAACTCAGGACAGGGTCCGCCGCAGCGGAGTCGAAGAGCCCAACAAAACAACACACAAAACAATTCGCAGTTCGCTTTGTTCAGTACTGCTAACTCACCATTCGACCCCGAGCTCATGGTCGAGGGGTGGTAAACCACGGATTCTTTTTACAAGCGAGGCGAAGGGAACTGCGTGAAACATCAGTCATGAAATAAAGCATTGAAATTTTGAGCAATATCTCTAGTCTAAGCGCCCATGACTACCCGCCTTATTTTTGAAATTGCTTTCGCAGTGATCGTTGTTGCTTTCCTTGTGATTGATCTTGGGTTTTTTAATCGAAAAGCTCATGCGATTTCCGTCCGCTCCGCTGCCATTCAATCTATTTTTTGGATCTTTATTTCACTTGTGTTTGCCGGTTGTCTGTTTTTCTTTTATGACCCGACGAAGGCACTGGAGTTTTTGAGTGCGTACACGACGGAAAAAATGCTTTCGGTCGATAATCTTTTTGTCATTTTGCTCATTTTCAACTACTTCAGCATCGAAGAAAAGTATCAGCATCGCGTGCTTTTCTACGGAATCCTGGGGGCGATCGTGATGCGTGCCCTGTTCATCGGGCTCGGTTCCGTCGTCATCGCTCAGTTCCATTGGATTCTGTACATCTTTGGTGCGATTTTGATCTATACCGGATTCAAGCTCTTTTTCGAAAAGAAAGAGGAGCACGTCGATTTTTCGCATAGCCGCATGTATCGCTTGGCTCATCGCTATTTGCGCTTCAGCAAAAATCATCACAATGGAAAATTTTTCGCCCGTGAAGACGGAAAATTGTTTGCTACGACGTTGTTTCTGGTGGTGATTCTTATCGAATGGACAGATCTTGTTTTTGCAATTGATTCGCTTCCTGCCGCTTTTTCCATTTCCCGAGATACGTTTGTCATCTATACAGCGAATATTTTTGCCATTCTCGGACTACGTGCGATGTTTTTCCTACTCGAGGCCGTCATTCACAAATTTCACCATTTGCAAAAGGGATTGTCGCTCGTCCTCATTGCGATTGGCTCGAAAATGCTTCTCGACATCGTGGGTATTCATATTTCGTCCGGCGTTTCCTTCGCGATTGTTGCGGGGTGTCTGATTGGCTCATTGCTGCTCTCTGTTCTGTTTCCGAAGAAGTTGTAAGCGTTTCATAAACCGAATCTATTGACACATGTGTACAGTATTCTTACCATTGGAACATGGTTACTTCAGTTTCCATACCGGATTGGCTTTCAACAAAAAATACATTTATCAAAATCGATGAAGAGCTTACAAGAACAGATTTAAATCATCGCCTACAACCAGAAGAGAGAGTACTAATTGAAGCCTGCAGAAGTGAGATCAACTTGGTGATTACTACTGATGAACGCGCTTTGCAGATTGTTGAAACACTTAAAAAATTAAAAACTGATATTCAACGAAGGCCAGTACTGTAAATGTTCTAGTCATAGTGGAATGGGCTTTAAGCATAGCCATACTTTTGTATAAACCATTCTTTTGTCCTTTGCACTGCATACAAATAGAAACTGACGATTCCAACTATCGCGAGGAAATAGATGCCGCCGAGGGGCACGAATTCCAGCACGGGACCAAGCATCGAAAACGGGAGAAGGCACCCGATGATAATGAAGAGCACGCTTGAGAGAAGAACGGGCGTACTCGACCGGCTTTCTGTGAAGGGCTTTTTTGCAGTACGAATGACATGGATGACGAGCGTTTGTGTGCAGAGTGATACGAGAAACCACGCTGTGTGAAACTGGCTTTCTGATGAGCGAAATACCCAAATGAGCAGTGCGAATGTCAGGAGGTCAAAGACGGAACTGAGCGACCCGAACACGATCATAAAATGTTTGATTGCTTTGATATTCCATTGATGCGGTTTTGCTATAAATTCTTCATCGACTTCATCGGTTGGTATCGCAAGTTGCGAGAGATCGTACAAAAAATTATTGAAAAGAATCTGAATCGGAAGCATCGGCAGAAACGGCAAAAATAGACTTGCAGCGGTCATGCTGAACATATTGCCAAGGTTGGAACTCGTTCCCATGCGAATGTACTTCAAAATATTGGCAAATGTTTTTCTGCCTTCCACCACTCCGTCGCGAAGCACCATCAAACTTTTTTTAAGGAGAATGATATCGGCAGATTCCTTTGCGATGTCGACTGCGTTATTCACGGAGATGCCAACGTCTGCCGCTTTGAGTGCAGGTGCGTCGTTGATGCCATCTCCCATGTACCCGACAATGTGTCCCTTGGCACGCAGTGCGCGAATGACACGTTCTTTTTGAATCGGCGAAAGTCGTGCGAACACCGTCACTTTTTCAGAAATGCTTTGCAACGCATGTTCCGATAATTTCTCGATATCATCGCCCGTGAGCATTTTTTCCACACTCAGTCCCACATCCGCACAAATCTTTTTTGTTACAAGCGGATGATCACCGGTGAGAATCTTTACTTCTATGCCAAGCTTATTCAGTGCCTTGATTGTTTCCATACTTGAGGCCTTCGGCGGATCGAGGAATGCTAGGTAGCCTTTCAGAATAAGATTTTTCTCATCTTTTTTTTCATACCGATTCTGCGTCGTCGCCGTATCTTTATAGGCAATCGCAAGCACACGGAATCCTTGCGCGCTCAGTAAGTCATATTCTTTCCGAAGGAAGCGAAGCTTTTCCGCATCGATAGATTGAACCGTTCCGCTCTGCTCATAATGCGTGCAGCAATCAAAAATCGCCTCCGGTGCGCCTTTCGCAATCAGTCGATGCGTATGGCCCACCTTTACGATCACCGACATAATCTTTCTCATAAAATCAAAAGGAATTTCATCTATTTTTTCATAATGATGATGTTTTTTTTGTTCGTGGTGCAGAATCGTCGTATCTAAAAGATCTTTCATGCCTGTTTGATAAAAACTGTTCACATATGCATATTCGAGCACAGAGTCATCCGCCTTCCCCGCAACGTCACAGTATTGCTCCAGCACGACTTTATTCAGCGTCAGCGTTCCTGTTTTATCGGTACACAGAATATCCATCGCGCCGAAGTTCTGCATTGCATTGAGCCTTTTTACAATCACACTTTTTTTCGACATTGCGATGGCTCCTTTGGAAAGATTCAGCGTCACAAGCATCGGGAGCATTTCGGGTGTGAGCCCGACTGCGACTGCGAGCGAAAAAAGAAGGGCTTCCGTCCACGGCGTGCGGAGAAGCGTATTGATGACAAAAATCGCGATAACGAGTACGACCATAAAACGAATCATGAGCCATGTGAGCTTTTTGATTCCCTCGTCAAATCCGGACACTTCCGACATTTCCGTCAGTTCTTTGGAAATTTCCCCAAACTGTGTGTGTGCACCGGTTTGTATGACGACCGCCCTCGCACTGCCGCTCACAACACTGGAGCCCATGAATGCAATGTTCTGCATGTCGGAAAGCTCGCACGTGTCGGCATGGAGTGAGTCCGGAAATTTTTTGACGGGAAAGGATTCTCCCGTAAACGCTGATTGATTGATAAACAAGTCTTTTGACGAAAGGATGCGCAGGTCCGCCGGAATCATGTCGCCGGCGACCAGTTCCACAATGTCGCCTGGGACGAGAAAGCGAATCGGCACTTCTTTCACAGTTCCCTTCCGGCAAACAGTTGCAGTTGATTTCACCATTTCACTCAGCCTTTTTGCTTCATTACCCGCCTTGTATTCCTGTGTGAAGGAAAGAAGCACACTGATGCCGGCCATGCTACTGACCAAAGTCGCACTGATGATATCGCCGAGAATGTACGAAGACGCTGCGATGATAAGAAGAACGACGATCAGCGGATTCAGAAATTTCTTCAAAAGTTGCAGAATGGCGGAATCCTCACGATGGAGCGTAAGCACATTCAACCCATATTCCTGCGCTTTCGTACGCACCTCTTCATCTGCTAAGCCCTCTATCCGAGTACATAATTCCCTAAGTACCTCTTCTGTATTCAGCTTGCTATACCGCACATACTCAGCACAGGAATCAGGGTTTTTTGCCCGTGGCACCTCAACATGTGTGTGTTTTTTCATAGGAAAATGAATCCAAATAGTATAGCCTATGTTTCTTTTTTTATCAATAATTTTGGCTTTATTGAGTAAATAGTAATGATTTAGACACATATGTTTAAAATGACCTTTACAAACAAGACAAGTTGTAGTTAAATATCCTCCTTTCTTCGTTTCCCCCCCAAATTCTGTGAAAAACGTCGAATCCCTTCTACTCCTCTGTAAAAAGTTAAGTGCTGCCGCAGGAATTGTTGTCACAATTGCAGTCCCCTCTGCTATCGCAACAACGTACCCCGTGACTGCATTCGTTGTCACTCCGGATACGAAGGTCACTATTTCTGACATGAAAGACAGAATCAATAAAGGAGGAAGTTTGACGTACTACATCACGGTCCACAACACAGATACGAATGTACGAAAGCCTATCTCTGTTCGTGCCGATCTTCCTTTGTACGTGAATACGGTGAATCCGGATCATGGAGGAAGGGTTGTAGGAAATAAGGTGGTGTGGGACAACGTGGATATTTCACAAAGCTACAGCACTGTGCTGCAGGTTCGTGTCGGTTTACTGCCATCTATTCCGGACGGAACGGAACTTGTTGCACGCGTCACTGCGGATTTTGCAACGGCGAGCGATAAGACATTGGTTTTTGGAACAGGTCTCGAGAGTGATTTCAGTGCGAGCATTACGGATAACGTCAACACCGCACATAATGGAGATACGCTTCACTACAAAGTCACGGTCCGAAACGTCACATCATTTGCACAGACAACAACGGTGACGGCGATTACATCGCAACTCACAGACGTTGTTTCTATGAGTGGAAACGGGCAATTCCAGTATCCGAATATTCTCTGGAAAGACATTGAATTCGCTCCAAAGGAAACCAAAACTTTTACCTACACTGCCAAGATAGAAAACCGCACTCCGATTTACGCTGGGCTGCGCACAAGCGTCCGAGTGGGAACGGTTACTGCATCAGATACAACAGTTCTTCAGAGAATCGGTTACGACATACCGGCGCGTTTCCTGCCGTCGAATAGTAATCCTACATTCGAATCCGATACGTCTGTCAGTACCAATCGCATCGTCTTTCGAAAGACTGCAGATTCATACGAAGCAGTCCCGGGCGGAATCATTCACTATACGCTTTATGTGAAAAATACGTTGAGCACGCCGATTCATAGTGCTGTTGTGACGGACAGATTTAACCCTGCTCTTCAGTCTGTCGTTGATGCAAACGGTGCAGAGATCCTCGGTAGCGGCACGCTGCGATGGGCACTTCCGGTTTTGCTCCCCGGGCAAACGTGGACAAAGACCTATGCGCTCGTAGTTGCACACAATGTTCCCAATGGCACCGTGATTTCAAACATCGCTACGATCAGTGGAAACGACATCGCCACTGTCTCGCTTGATGAAAAAGTGAATGTATTTGAGACGCAGGTTCTTACAGAAATGCCAGCAACAGGTGCTGCGTTTGATCTTCTCTTCCTGCTTTCCGTTCTGCCCCTTGCGATTGCGGGTGCTGCGATGCAGATGAAGTTGAAGGTGATTGCGTGATTGAAACATCGATTTGTAGAGACGTGCGGAGCGCACGTCTTTTTTGAAGTGGAATTTTTTGATTTTACCCTCACCCCCAGCCCCTCTCCCTCCCCCCTGATTCCGGACGGGAGAGGGGAGAAAATGGAATTGTCATCGATTCATCAGTGCTCACCATGATGACACAGTTTTTTTATTATTCCGTAGAGACGAGCGATGCGCACGTCTCTCGTGAGGTCAGATTCCCATCGAGACGTCCGAATCGGTCGTCTCAACAAGGCAATATTTTGACACATATTGCAAATATTTCATAAATATAGTATAATAACATGAATATGAAAAAAAGAAACTCACACAAAAACAAACTCAAACTGTGTCATACGGGACACATTTTGCTGCTCAGCTCGGCATTTTGCTTGGCATTTACGATTCTTGTCTCGTTGCAGCAGAGCCGTCAAAATGAGTTGGATCTCATTGAAACGAATTGCGGAGGAAGCTGTCACATGGCTGCGAGTCGCGCGGAAGAACGTGTGCAGCACGCATTGCTGGCGGAGGCGACTGCGCGGCGTGCTTTACTCATGAGCAGTGCATTGCAGGTGACAGTCTCGGATTCCACAAAACCTGCGGTGCCTGCTGCGCAGTGGACGATTCGACTGAAAGATCATCCTGAGCTTCTGACACTTGGTGCGTCCTGGCTTTCTGCGGAATATGTCATCGACACGAACATTCTTGCGGCAAAAATTTCCACTGCAGCATTTGAAGGTCAACATTCAGTTATCATTGCAGAGGGAGCTGCCGTACAAAATGATAAAAAAGTTTTAAGGCTGACCGGAACCAAGGTCGCGCGTGATGGATATCTGTATGATCCTGAAGACACTGCCAAAAAAATTGCACGTGCGCTGAGCAAAGGTGAAGCGAATATCACCATTGATGCACCGTACACAATCGGTTTCGTCACCGTGCCAACCGATTCGGATCCTCTCACCCTTCAATTACTTTCCACAGGGCTTTCCAATTTCTCGGATTCAACTGCAGACAGAGAGTGGAATATTTTCAAAGCGACGAATGAGAAATTGAACAATGTCTATGTCCCGGCTGGTGAGATATTTTCATTTCTCGATATACTCGATGTGCCGATTACTCTCAATAAAGGATGGCGAGAGGGTCTGGGACTTTTTGGTGGTGGCACGGCGATGACTGCCGGTGCGGGTATTTGTCAGGTTGCGACGACTGTATACAGAGCTGCGTTGCTCGCCGGATTTCCCATCGCTGAAAAAAGGAATCACAGCATGTGGGTGGATCACTACGAACAGTATGGTGTTGGACTCGATGCAACGGTGTTTCCGAAGTTTCATGATCTGCGCTTTACAAATGATACGAGTGCACCGATTCTGATTCAGTCATTTATCCGCGACAAAGATGTGGTCGTCAATATATACGGAGTGTCGGACGGAAGAACCGTGACACTCGAAGGACCATATTTTAACGCATCAGAAAAAAAGCCGGACTCATTAAAGCGGCTCGCGAAAAATCAAATCGGCTGGATGTACCATGTAAAAAGTGGAGAAAAAAATAAAACCACTCCACTTATCTCCACATATTCGAAAGGTTTCCCCCGGAAAGTTGTCTCAGACTATGCAGACTTCCGCGGCATCAATGTTTTGACAGAAACCTTGAAAAAGCATTTATGAAAAAGATTCTCACACTCTCACTCTCGGCTCTTCTTCTTAGCTCCGTCTGTATTGCACAGGGCTCCCGGATGATTCTGACTGCAAATGCACTCACCCTTCAGCCTCTTTTTGTATCGGATGCGACCGAGAGACTTCGCGTCAGACTATCACAAAAATTTCACCTGTATCTCACGCGCAGTAGTGCGGAAAAGGCAGACAACGAACGACAGCATCTTCTCGGCGCCACAGTGGCCGTGCAGTACGTCGATCGCGAATCGATGAAGGCACTCGAGGTTCCGAAGTGGAACGTATCACTTGCAGAGCATGCGGATTGGATCATTCCTGAATTGCGAAATAACGCGATTCACTACACAATCGACGAGCATAACCTCGCATTGTTTATTGAGGAAAATACAAAAAAAATTCTACCGGCACCCGTGGACGCTGTGGTACTGAATGTTGAGAAAAGTGATGTGATTCGTGGACAGGTGACAGGTGTTCCGAAGGACGGTTACACACTCGATGCGATTGCGGCAGCAACTATTGTCGCAAATGCACTCGAACATGGCGACGGCCATGTCGTTGTCCCTGTTCAAAAACAAGAAGCACAAATTTTTGTGAGCACGCCGCGTGGCGGATACTGGTTGCAGCACATCGCAACGGGACGATCGGAGTTTTCCCACTCCCCACTCGGGCGCATTGCAAACGTGAAAAAAGCGATCAACGAAAAATTGAACGGTGTGATTATTCCCGCAGGAAGTTTGTTTTCATTCAATGACACACTGGGAGGCGCAATCAACGGAAGCAACGGATGGTTCGAATCTTTGATTATTGTGAATGCTTCAGAAATGGCTTCTGCTCCCGGTGGTGGCATTTGCCAGGCAGCAACGACCGCGTTTCGCGCCGCTGTGCTTGCAGGTCTCCCCATACAAAAACGTGTGAATCACAGTTTGTATGTGTCGCATTACGAAGATTTCGGCGTCGGAATCGATGCTACGGTATTTCCGGGAAAACAAGACCTGACATTCGAAAATGACATGGCACACGACATCGTGATCGTCGCACACACGGAGGGCGACAATGCATTTGTGTCCTTCTACGGAGTTCCGGACGGAAGGACAGTTGCTCTGGATGGTCCGTATTTCAGCAAAACTGCACCGTCTGGTCTGCTCTTCAATAATGCACAGTTAAAGATAAATGAAATCGGATGGAAGAAAACAGTGACGTATGCGGATAGCAAAGTTCTGGAATCAAATATAGTTTCGCGTTACAAAGCATTACCAAAAAGTTTAGCCAACGAATATGCCGAGCCGAAGGGGGTGGCGGAGTTGGTGGTGCCATCTATTTGAATTGTAAATTTATTGGGATGGACTCCGTCGGCCACGGGGGGTGTTGGGGAAGCCCTGCTATTTTCCCGCAGGAAAATA
>CALREJ010000024.1 GCA_943355155.1 Candidatus Peribacteria bacterium | reverse complement strand
AATGAAGCTCGAAGCATCGACTGCGAAAAAGAAAAGCAGTAGCAGCAGTGCGTCAACCTCAGAGATTGTACGAAGTTACGATGGCTCTTTTTCATTCAAAATGCCAAGTGACTGGAAGAAGGTGTATGAGGAAAAAGACTTTCTTGCTTTCAGTCATGAATTGGACAAAGTTGAACCTATCAACAGATCCACTATCAAAGTGGGACTTATAAAGAACGTAAAAGAAAAAACTCCCGACATTCTCTATAAAAGAATTTTGAAAAATATTACGATGGATGATCTGCCCCCAGACTCTATTGCGATCGATTATTATGTTCCGTCCGTGCAGGTGCTCTCTCACGAAGTGATAAAAGTTGCAGGTAGGGATGCACTTTCTGTCTCCTACAGCGGAGATCGCTTAGGCGATACCGCAGTTATTCGTTCTGTTTATGTGTTTGATGGCGACAGTGTGTATTTTATAAAAGCATTTGCGCTCGTTGAAAATGCAACCGCCGATCAGCCCGCTTTTGACACAGTCGTGAAAACTTTTGCTCTCTCTCCTTCTCGTGTGTCTTCTTCGAGTTCAAGTTCCGAGAGGACACGGGTGAGAACTCCGCTGAAAGTAAAAAAGTGATGAAGGAATATTTTGTCTACATTCTCCGGTGTCATGATGATAGCTATTACACCGGGGTGACTAATGATTATCGGCAACGTTTCTCTGAACATTCTCATGGTCTTGATCCCGATTCCTACACGCATAATCGAAGGCCGCTTCAATTGGTCTACGTTGCGACATTTCGCGAAATCACTGACGCCATTGCATGGGAAAAGAAAGTGAAGGGATGGAGTAGAAAAAAGAAAGAGGCGCTGATCGCGCGGGAGTATGAGAGGTTACCCAGTCTTTCTGTCCGTCACACACCTTTCAAAAAGAAAGAGGCCTAAACCGTGTCATGCTGAGGAGTCCAATCCTTATTTTTCAAATAAAATAACTGGACGTCTCGAAGCACAGCAAAAACAACTCCTTATGGAACGTGTCGTCCTTCGAGACGCGCTCTTGCGCTCCTCAGGATGACACGTTAAGGAACAGCTGTATTTTTTAATCCTTCGAGACGCGCTCTTGCGCTCCTCAGGATGACACGTTAAGGAACAGCGGTATTTTCAATCCTTCGAGACGTCGTCCCGCTGCGGTGTGACTCATCCTCAGGATGACACATTTTTTATTTACTCTTTTTTATACATAATCTGCTACTCTCCTTCCATGAAAGTCATCACCCACGGCGCAGCGCGCGAAGTCACCGGCAGTTGTCACGAGATCCAAGTCGCTGGTAAGCGGATACTTCTCGACTGCGGACTGTTTCAGGGAAAACGTCAGGAATCTGCGACGAAGAATTCCACATTTAATTTTAATCCGGCATCGGACATAGACGTGATGATCCTCAGTCACGCGCACATGGATCACGTGGGGCGTGTGCCGCTGCTTTGGAAAAAGGGCTACCGTAACAAAATCCATTGCACGTACGCAACGAAGGATCTCTCCGCTGTGATGCTCTCGGACGGTGGCTACATTCAGGAAAAAGATGAAGAATTTCATTGCAAATATTTACAGAAATCGATGATCAAGTGTGATGGTCCGCTCTACACACAGAAAGATGCCATTGCCTGCATGGCTCTTTTCAAAGGACAAAACTACGATGAGTGGTTCGATGTGATCCCGGGAATCGTGAAGTGCAAATTGATCGACGCAGGGCATGTGCTTGGGGCGGCGATGGTGCTGCTGGATGTCACGGAAAATGGCGTGAGTCGTCACATCGCATTCAGCGGAGATGTCGGCCGAAACACCCTTCCCATCATCCGCGATCCGGCAAGTATGCCGCCGGTAGAATTCCTTATATGTGAGTCGACGTACGGTGACCGCGTCCATGACGACATGGCACATGCGAAGGACAAACTGCGCGACATCATCATCAAAACCGCAAAACGCGGTGGCAAAGTGATCATCCCTGCATTCTCGCTCGAGCGCACGCAGCAACTCGTCTACGACCTTCACCTCCTCTGGGACGCCAAGGAAATTCCACCGATGCCGATCATCATCGATTCGCCCCTTGCGTCAAAGGTCACCGATGTTTTCATGAAACATCCCGAGTGTTACGACAAAAGTATGTTCGATGAATTTTTAAACCGCGCTCATAATCCATTTCAATTTTCCCTCGTGCATTACACAGACAGTGTCGAAGAAAGCAAAGAGCTCAACGGCAAGCCCGGCCCGATGATTATCATGGCGGGCAGTGGCATGTGCGAAGCCGGTCGCATTCGCCATCACTTAAAAAATGAAATCGAAGAACCAAAAAACACGATCCTCGCTGTCGGATTCATGGCGAAGGACACACTCGGCGCGCGCATCATCGACCCCACCGTCACATCGGTAAAAATATTCGACAAGGAATATCAAAAACGCGCAGAGATCCAGTACATCGACACCTACTCCGGACACGCAGACATGCGCGACCTCGATGCGTATATACAGAGTATCGAGGGACTGAAGAAAATAATGCTCGTCCATGGCGAAGAAACCCAAATGCAAAGCTTCGCCACGCGCATCAAAACATATAAAGAAGGATGTGAAGTGTTCATGCCGGCAAAGGAACAGGAATTAGAAGTGTGATCGGATCTGCGGACGTGCATCTGCAAGAATGAAATAGTCTCATCTCAAGGGATTTTTTAGTAAAATGTAGACTTTTCTTCTCATTCTAGCCAAAAAGTCATATTTTCTTTACGTAAACGTCAAGTCAGAAAATTTCCCTCATAGATACAGAATATTGACGTTTTATCCAAAATGTAAACTATACTTTTCCTCACCAGTTAGCCATAAAATAGCATTTGGTTAAGTGATCTGTACAAAGCATATGCTTTTCGGTAGAGTTTGTGGTTGAAATGGGCAATCCTAACCTTTCCGTGGGCGCTGAAGAAAATCTACAAGACGGAAGTCTTGGAAAAATCGGATACCTTTCCAGATTTCAAAAGGCAGTAGCTGAAGTGACCGAGATGGCACGAGAAAAACTTGAAGCAATGGGAAATTTGAGTTTATCTGCAATGGAAAGAGTAGAGGCGGCACTTGATTACGTTTTTGCTTCGGGGAGCGAAACAATCAAAAGCGCTATCAAAGGAATGGAAAAGCCAGTACGCGCTGCTGTCCTTGCGGCACTTGTTGGAGTAGCTGCAGTGCCTAGTATGCCACATACAGTTTTGGCCGCCGAAAAAGGTGCTCCTAAGCTGGCAAAAGTTAAACCTGCAGCACCAATTAAGGAGCCGAAAAAAGAATTCAAGCCTGTCAAAGGAAGCCGCGCTGTTGCTGGTGAAAATTCAGGTGCCCCGGCTACAAGTCAAGGAGGGAATGTTGGCGGCAAAGAATCTAGTGTTGATGGGCACTTGCCAAATGGCACTCCTCCAAAAATTGTACAAAGTAATCAAGGTGATCCGAATTCTAGAATTGCGTCTAATTCAAGAAATAATTCCGCATTAGAGACATCGTCTTCAGGCTCAGCTGCGTTTCTTGGGAAGGAAATGAAATTTGTTTCTCCAACATTAACTAGATTAGAAAAAAAAGGTGGATTGAGCATTGGCGGACGAAAAGAAGGCGCTCCAAATGTTCAGGAGGTCACTAGCCATATTCAAACATATGTTTTAGATACCAGAACTGTCCAGGTCACTTCCACGCAAACAATGTCTGGTGCAGAAATGTATTTTTTAATGCCACGAGGTCCTTTTCCTACTCCTGGGACAACAATTGAAGGTACAGCAACGAGTGCGCGTAATTATCCAGCAGATGTAGATGATTTGGCATCTGGCTTTAACCATCTTCAGTTTGTTAGGGTCAAATTAGGTAGTGTGCAGGCTGGGAGGACTTATTCAACAGTAGTTGACACAAGTGCTAGATGTATAAATCCGGCAAGTTTCAATATATCCATTTCTGATGCTGATAGTAAGCAGTTAGATTTTTGGAGGGTTGAAGCCTGCAAAGCAGGTGCAGATGTAGCACATCCTTGCAATGAGATGAGTAAAAAATTTGTTGAGCTTGCAGGCGGAGGAGCCATTTTAAGTGGGATGGTATGGGGCGATGATTGGCATGAACACGCAGTTTATGGTCATCCTAAAACACACTATTTTGTTGACCCAGCTTTGCCTGATATTCCAAAAGGGCCTATACATCCAAAGTTTATTCCGGATACTATTGGGAGCAATGTTGCTCTGCCTCAAGGTTTACCAGAGCAATTATTGAAAGGCTTGGTAAAACAAAATGCTGCTGATGGGCGTGGGAACTTAGTGTTGAACGGTCGTACTTTTTTCTTCGGCACAAATTTCAATATAGATGAAAGCCCAGATGAAGGCCCAGATGGACGCCCAAATAAAGGCCCAAAAGTTGGCTATAAAAGAGCTGTTTCTGAAAATTTACCAAACAGAGAACAACTGCCTTTTGGACATTTTGAATATTTAAAGTCTCTTGAAGCTCCTAAGTTGGCTGCAGTTCCAAAATAGGCGTTATTTTTTTGTTTTTGTAATCTGCACCTTGCGATCTTTCGTTAATATTTTCTGATCAGTTGTCAATTTCTGTTCAATCTGCAAAAGTACGACCATGCTTTTTAGCAAGCGGACAACTTTGGTGACAACTATTGTCGTACTGATTGTCGCTGCTTTTAGTGTGATCAATACATTGAATTCTTTGCATGTGGTGGAGTTATGGGGTCAAGCGGGTACGACTGGAGGAATAATGGGACTAGGGGGGGGAATTTCCACAGGTGGTATACCGGGAGGAGCGACAACGTGTACTAGTTTCGGCCCTCTAGTGATGTTATGTTCAACTGTACCTCCCCAGCCAGTTGGTTCACCTTGTAATACCGATACATGTTGCACTGACTTGAATGGTAGCCCCACTATGACAGCAATTGGATGCGGTCCTGGAATGAGATGCAGCAGCACCAGCGTATGCGAACCGATTCCATCAGGTGCAGGAGGAGGTTCTAGTTCCTGCCCCACAGGCATGAGTGGCACTCCTACTGGAGGTAATTCCTCACAAGGGCCATCTGGTTGCTATTGTCCATCTCCACTAATTTTTTCAAATGATACGTGCGTGTGTCCGGCAAACCAAATTTCAGATGGTGCTGGTGGTTGTAAGTGTCCTATCGCTGGCCAGGTGGGAAATGCCAATGGTGTCTGCGCATGTACTGCAGGGCAGATGGTTATTAATAATCAGTGTGCGTATAGCTGTGCTCCAAATTCAGCCAATATTTCACTTGTGTGCAATCAGCAGTGTAATGGCGACGACAGATGTGTTGCAGCGTGTGTGTGTCAGTGCCGTGGTACGAATACCAGTGGAACGAGTACACTGGGATGTTTTGACACCTGCATGACTGGCGCTCCTTCGCTCCCCGGAGTACCAGGAGTGAATTATAACTATTATTGTTCTTTCCCACCTCACAATGGTGTGCGGGACACTGACTGCTGCCGTGGTGCTTGTATTGCTGGATTGTGTCCGACAGGTGGAGGTTCTGGTCAAGGGGGAACTGCCAATAGTGCTGCTTCGCGAAGCTCCCAAACCGGAGGAGGCATGCCCCCCGGCGGCGGTGGAGCAGGAACGAATGATCCGACAGGCGGAGCAACTGGTGGTGCAGGAACGACGGCTGGTACGACCGGAGGTGCAACTGCAGGAACGACCGGGGGAGCAACGGGTGGAACACCCGGAGCCCCTACTGCTCCTACAGGAGGCAGCACAGGAAGTGTAGGCTCAACTGGTAATCCGGGATCGAGTCAGGGCAGCACAGGTTCGAACGGGAGCACCAGTTCCAACGGCAGCAGCGCATCGAGTGGGAGTGCTGGATCGAATAGCAGCACTGCATCATCAGCCAGTAACGCATCAAACTCTTCCCGCGCATCCTCCGCTCCATCATCGCGGATTTCCAGTGTCAGCTCTACTCGTTCCAGCTCATCGGTCGGAGTGTCCTCTGTAAATTCCACCAATTCATCGACGAATTCGCTAAGCTCTTCGGGGAATTCGAGTGTATCCGGCAATTCTTCAAACTCAAGTAACTCCAGCAACTCTTCATCATCGGGAAATTCTTCCAACTCCAGCACGTCGTCACGATCCAGCACATCATCGAACTCCTCCGCATCGAGTAATTCCTCTTCCCGCTCATCGGTCTCTTCAAATTCCTGTACAGGATTTGAATGTGCGATCGGTGGAAACGACTACTGCGCGGCTCTTGGGAAAAATTGTCAGCAGACTGCCAGTGCGGGTCAGTGCTTTACGTGTGTGGGTACGTTCAGTTCGTCCTCTTCAAACTCCAGCGGACAATTCTGCGGAGACGGAATTTTGCAGACAGCTATCGGTGAAACCTGTGATTTGGGTTCCGCAAACCGCGCACCGGGGACGATAGGTGCCGGCTGTTCGTGTCCCCAGTTCTCTGCAAACTGCAGTACGAATATTCCCGGACTCACGTGGAGCTCCGGATGCCGCTGGGAAAGGTGTGGTGATGGGGTGATCAATAACAACATCACGGCGAATGGCTTTGATGTGAACTATGACCTGATCCACGAAGAATGTGATAATGGAACAAATAATGGACAACCCGGAAACACGTGTTCCGTAAGCTGTGCGATTGTGAACCCCAGTTCGTCCTCCAGCAGTTCTGCGGGGTACTGCTGTCTTTCCGGTCAGTGCTTGGTGTCGAGCAATTGTCTGCTCACGCAAAATCAGTGTTCTCTGTACTGTTCGTTCTCTTCGTCTTCCGTTTCCTTCTCGCGCTCGTCTGCTTCTGCAGGTGTCGGAGGTTCTGCGGGTAGCACATCATCGGTAGCGGTTACTCTTCCCATTAATGGATGTTACGGGGATGAGTGCAGTCGTGGAGGAGACAGCTTCTGCCAATTGAATAATCAATTCTGCAATGCTGTACCGACCGGTGCCTGTATTCGCTGCACTGCAACTGTGAACGAATGTTCGAGTAACAGAGACTGCGCCTCGGGCAAGTGTGAAAACGGGAAGTGCGTTCCGGCGTGCACGTCCGATCGTGAGTGCAGTGATGGACTGCGTTGTCGCAATGGTTTCTGTACAGGTTGCACCTCCGCACTCGACTGCAAAGAAGGTGAGCAGTGTCTGAATGGACTCTGTCTGATCGACGATTCCGTTCTTCTGAATCTCAATGCCACGTCGCAGCCCTTCCTCGGTCTTACCTGTGGAGACGGCACGCTTGACCCGGGTGAAGTGTGCGACGAAGGATCCGTCAATGGTCAGCCACAAAGCACGTGTGATGCAGACTGTCTGCATACCAAAGTGGCGACCCTTTCTTCGTCTAATTCGACCTTGTCCTCTGTCATCGAGCTTCCCTTCACTGCGCCGACACAATCGAGCAGCAGCACATCTTCTGTACTCATTTCTCCGGACCACACTCCTCCGACGAATACAGATTCCGGTCCGGGTACCCTTGCGGTGATGGCCGCAGGAGCGGCTGCGGGGTATGCGTTCATGAAGAGAAGGGCGAGGTTGGCGATGGCGTAGTTCTTCCTCTCCCCGAGGGAGAGGACAGAGGAGAGGGGTAACAAAAAATTCCACATTGTAGAGAGGGCCCCATGGGGCGTCTCGATGAGGTATGTTTCCGGCGATCGACGGAGACGTGCGCTCCGCACGTCTCTACAAATGAAAATGGAAAATCTTTCTACCCCTCTCCCTAGCCCTCTCCCCTGGGAGAGGGAAAACGGCACGCTTCTGCTACCATCATTCCGTGCAGTCGCATCGTTTCACTCTTCGGCATTCCCTGCATGTCGTATTTGCGATGGGATGGTCGGATTTTCTTTTGAAATATCGCGGCTCCGTGCTTGGGTATTTGTGGTCATTCCTGTCGCCGCTGGGGAAATTTCTCGTCGTGTACTACGTGTTTGGGCCGATCGTCAGCGCGGAGATTCCGTTCTATGCCTTGTACCTGTTTTTGGGTCTGATCATCTGGGAACATTTCACGGTCACTACCATGGCATGCATGAACATGCTCGAAGACAAAGCGATGATCATTCAGAAAATTGTGTTTCCGCGCATTCTCCTTATTTTCATGGTCGGGTGGACAAATCTCCTCGTCTTTTTCACGCATCTTTTTATCTTCCTTCTCTTTGCGTGGTGGGCAAAGGTGCCGCTGACGTGGGCACTTTTGTATCTGCCGATGATTATTTTGCAGATGACACTGATCGCGCTCGGTATCGGGATGCTCCTCACAAGTTGGTCTCTGAAATATCGAGACATCGGGCACCTGTGGGGGATTGCCGTGCAGCTGCTTTTTTGGCTCACGCCGATTACGTATAAATACAGGCTCGATGGCACGGTGTGGAGGTCGTTTGTCGGGCTCTTCAGTCGTCCATTGCCACAGACACTTCCTGCGTACGCAGATATTTTCGTCAATTTTCAGCCGATGTCGATCCTGATGAATGATGCAAGGCGTGTGTTGCTGTACAGCGATGTTTCAGGCGCACCCTCTTTCACACATGCTGCGGTATCGCTTCTCATGTGCAGTGGAATCTTTGCTCTTGGCGTGTGGGCATATCAACGCCGTAGTCCGTATTTTCCCGAAGAATATTGATGTCCGAGATTATCCTTTCCTGTAGCGGCATTCATAAGTCCTATGCAAAGTCATTCCTGACAGCAGCGATGCTGCAGGAGAGACTCATCAAGTGGCGACTGCATCGAAAGAAAGTCCAGATCGATGCGCTCCGCGATGTGTCACTCGCGGTGAAAAAAGGGGAGTGGGTGGGGATCTATGGGCCGAATGGATCGGGGAAAAGTACGCTGCTCAAGATTCTGGCAGGAGTGTTGCGCCAAGATAGCGGCACTGTGTCGCGTCATGGAACTCTCTCGACATTTCTCGAACTCGGTGTCGGGTTCCACCCCGAGCGAAAAGCGGAAGAAAATATTTATCTGCACGGACTCCTGCAGGGTTTTTCGCCGAAGGAGATCAAAAAAATGCAGCACGATATCATCACCTTTGCCGGCATCGAATCTCATCTCGATCTTCCGATCAAATGTTACAGCACCGGCCTCAAGCTTCGTTTGGCCTTTGCAGCAGCAGCGCAAGTCGAGCGTGACATTTACCTTTTTGATGAAGTGCTTGCGGTCGGGGACGCTGCTTTTCAGGCGCAGTGCATCGCGTATCTGGAACAGATGAAACGAGATGGGAAAACAGTGCTGATTGTGAATCATGGACTTGAGTCCCTCGAATATTTCTGCGATCGGATTGTGATGATGGATCATGGGTCTATTCTCTCCTCCACTCAGACGTATTCTTCGGCTGTGACGTAGTGACGACAGAGAACAGACGGATCTAGCCATACATCGTGGCCGCTATTTTTCAGATCCTCCGACCATGCCCAGTCATGTGCAGGGACGCTTCCTTTCCAGTGACTGCGAAACGTGTGTCTTGCGACAGGGCGCAAAATCATGAGACACCCTGTAGGAGCAAGATCGACGCGCAGGAGAGTGGATACGTGTCTGCTGACTGCCGATGGGTGTCCTTCGGAATTGAGGACATGGACAACGGTTTCTTCGACGTGTCTGCTGATGTAGAGACCGGTGACGGCCGCTTTCGGTCGTATGCCATCGGTGAGTGTCTTCTGAAGTTGCGCACACGCATGGACAGGGACAACGATGTCATCTTCCAAAAACCACACCACTTCTGCATCACTCAGACTGAGGAGTTTGCTGCAGGCACGAGCCAAAAAAGATGCAACAGCATCCCGACGTTCGGTTTCAGTATTCCAGCTGAGTTTTTCTCTGTACGGAACAATCGTCACTGTACCAAAGATATCTTGGTGCCTCTCAAAGTCTGCTTTTCTCTGTGCCAAAAATTGTGCTTCGCTGTGATCGAGAAAAATCAGATCAGGTTTTGCGGCTCCGTGCGATGCCCGCACGCTCGCGGCTAGTGCATCCAGCCAGATGGGAAAAAGTGCGGGCAACCTGCCGCTAAAAACACAACAGATCGATATCCGCAGAATTCCTCTGCGCACACTCCCCATTAATTCCCCCAACTCTTCTTCCGATTTCGCAAGCTCGTGCGTGTGTCCCCAGCTCTCAGCGTGCTGTCTGTAGAGAATCGTTGCCCGACTGCGGACGCCGCTCCCGAGTTTTGAAAGGCGGAGCCACAGATCCCAATCCCACATCGTTTCCAAGTCTTCACGCCATCCTCCTATTTTTTCGAACACACTTTTGTAGACGAGTGCGGATGTATTCACAAAATTCTGCAGCCACAGCGTGTCGCGACTCCACTCGGGCGCGTCCCAAAATGTATTATGCATTCCGAATGCCTGTGCGGGGCCATACGCAAAAAGTGCGCCGGGAGTACTTTGTAAAGTTTTCAGATGCGTTTCTAAAAAATCGAGCGGCAAGACATCATCGCCATCGACATGCAAAATCAAGGATCCCGTGCTCGCTTTTACTCCACTATTTCTTGCTGCAGGGGCACCACGATGCACCAGTGAAAGCACGCGCACTTCTTTGAATTCCGAAGCGATCTTCACGCTGTCATCCGTTGATCCGTCATCGACGTAGATGATTTCTTTCGGTGCAACAGTTTGATTCACGATTGAGGTGAGACATTCTTTCAGAAACTGTCCGTAATTTCTGGATGCAACAATCACGCTGACATCGGATTGATTTGAGAATTGAGGCAGAACTGTTTCTGATGCCTGAGGCATCGGCAGATACTGCGGGTCTGTAATCGATGGTCTCATCGGCCACACTTTCCCAAGGACTCGCAGCCGAATCCATCGAGCAGTTTTTGGAAATGGCTCACCGGTTGCAATCCAGAGGTGTCTGCAGAGTGCGATCGTGCTGTAGCCCACAGTACGTACATCGCGTCGAAGGATGACTTCAGCTTTTCGTAATGGAGCTGTCATCTTCCAGCTTTTTGTGTCTTCCATGTGTGCGAGCAACTGTTCAAGTCGACGAATCTCGGTGCCGTACTGCGTGCCAAGGACTTCATTCTTTTTTTGTTCCGCTTCTGCACGCTGCGTCCATATGTTGGCTTTTTCATCTAGCTGCTCCAGATGTGCCTTCGCATCTTCCGATCGCTTTGCTTCCTCAAGGATGCGCCTGTGCAGTATTTCCTGTTCCTCCTTCAATTGCCGGATAGTCAATGCCTGCTCCGTCGTCGTCTTTTCGTATGCTTCATTTTTCTCTTGCCAGTGTTCTTCTGCGCCTTGCACGTACGCGCGCACTTTTGATAATTGGTCCATGTGCTTTTTGTGCAGATCAGAAAGATCTCTCTCCATTCGCTCCTTTTCTTGTTGCAGACGATCCATTTTTTTCATCCATTCCACTTCGCGCATTTCTTGCTGCTTTCGTATCACTTCCCATTCAATTTTTTCCTTTTCCAGATCTGCAATATGGGTCTGAGACATTGCCAATTGCCGCTCGCTATCTCTGCTCACTCTCTCCATTCTCACTGCGAGTTCTTCGAGTCCGTGAATCCGTTGCGTGAGTTCTTCTGTGTAGGCCTGTGCTTGCGTCATCAGCCGAAGTGCATCGTCTCTTTCTTCTTCGAGGGTCTTTATTCTGTCTTTGAGCTGGGACAGAGTCAGTTCCAGCACTTTGAGATCTGAAGAAAGTCGTGCGTTCTGTCGCTGCACATGTGTTTCACGCAACATCGAGTGCAGACGATCATCTTCCAGCGAAGAAAGATGTGTGATGAGTGGATGACTGGGAGTGATGTCTTTGATGAAGAGCGTCAATGCCTCGTTCGTTCGTAGCCTCTTTCTGGAAACAACAATCCCGAGGCCGTGTAGCCCCGTGAGATTCAGAAAAAATAAATCCTCTGTCGATTGTTTCAAAAAATCCTCGATGGCACTCAGCACTCCGTTGCGGGGACCGACACTGGTTTCTGCATGAGCATAATTCGCGTTCAGCCCTTCCGGATCAAGTCTTTCGAAGTCGCGGTGCACACCTCCCATTGCATACGGCTGCCTTTCGGATGCGGGAATATTTTGCGGATCACAGTACAGATCGCGTCTTCCATATGGCCATCCCGTGTCATGGAGCAGAATCATTGGGAATTGCGCCATACTTTTTGCGCGTCGGTCGATCTCCATCAATTCTCTGTGAACCGTGTACCAGTTATGATCACCATCAATCAGCACGACATCGTACTGTGCAATCGATGGCAATGCCTGCACGCTTAATGTTTCGTAGAACTTCAGAGTGTCAGGAAATTTCTCTCGCCACATTTCCAATCCTTTTGGGGCAACAGGATCTATACAATGAAGAGTCGCTCCGTGCTTTTCTGCGTAGGGGAGGAGGAGCTCTGTGTGCTGTCCGTCTTCCACGCCAATTTCCACAATAGATGACACGTCGATGGTGTCGAGAAGTGGCCGAGTGACGGAATCCCAAAATCGGTGCATAAGAGAGGAAAATGACTATAGCCAATTCTCCTTTTTCAGCAAGGCTCAGGGCTTTGGCATCGCGGCACTTTACAGGCCCAGATCACTCGCAACAGACTTCATCGCCTCCAACGTAATCCCAATGAATTCATCCAGCGGCATTCCCAGTAATTCCTCACATTTTCCAATCTGCGATCTATCCACCTGCGCGGCAAAACCTTTGTCCTTCAATTTCTTCTTCACGCTGCTTACTTCCACATCTGCAATTTTCTTACTGGGGCGCACGTAGGTGACAGCGATGATAAAGCCTGTGAGTTCATCGACGCAGTAGAGACATTTCCGGAGCATTGTATCGAGCGGATATTTTTCGCCATACATAGACGCATAGTGCGCGCGGATATCGCCGAGTAATTCTGCCGGTGCTTTGATCGTACTCAGTAAATGTTCCAATGTGTCACCACAGTGCTTCAGATAGTCTTTATTTAACTGATCCCAATCGAGATCGTGGAGCATTCCTGCTACTTTCCATGTCTCACTGTCTCCTCCAAATTTCTTCGCGAGTGCTTCCATGGCGGCTCCCGTTGCGATGAGATGCGCTTTCGTCTGCACGGCGTGCGTTTCGATGAGTCCGTGTGCCGCTGGCAATAAATGACCATATTCCGCATGTTGAAGTAAATGATTACTTGAAGATTGTAAATACGTAGCATTCACAGTTGGAACTGTAGTTTTAATAACTAGTGGTTCCACTTTTGCGACAAAGTGTCCGGGCTTCATAAGCGGAAACAGCACCACATCTCTCAAATTCTTCTGTTGTGTGAGGAGCGCGACGATGCGATCAATGCCCATTCCAAACCCCGAACACGGAGGACATCCATATTCGAGAGCCGTCACGTATTCATCATCTTTTCTGTGTGCATCGCTGTCGCCACCGGCGTTTGCTTTAGCCTGAGATTCAAATCTTTGTGCCTGATCAACGGGGTCCACAAGCTCTGAATACGCATTCACAATTTCCCAGCCTCCTACCACCAACTGGAAGCGATCAGTAATGCTCGGATCATCATCATTTCTGCGAGCGAGAGGGGACAGATCGATCGGATGCTGGATGATGAAAGTTGGTTGGACCAAACTTGGACGAGCAACTTTCTTATAGAGCTGATCGATCAGGTTGCCACGACCGAGCGCGCTTATGTTCACATCGAGCTGAATGCCTTTCGATTTTATCGCTTCTAATAGGGCTGAAGCCGAATTCAACTCTGCGAAGTCAATGTCACATGCTTGTTTGATAACATCGCGAATACTGATGCGTGGCCATGGTGGTGCAAAGTTTACTTCCACCAAGTTTCCATCGCGATCGGGGATCTTCACTTTTGTCGTGCCAAGGAGATCCATGAGGATCGTCGAGAGCATTTTTTCCGTAAACGCCATGTTGTCTCTGTAATCCCAGTACGATGCGTAATGCTCGATCATTGTGAAGTCCTGCAAATGAGACGGATCGAGTCCTTCATTACGGAACACTCGCCCGAGTTCAAAGACGCGATCAAAACCGCCAACTAAACATTCTTTCAAAAAGGTTTCCGGCGCGATACGGAGAAAAATATCCGTTCCATATGCCTCGTGATGCGTCTGAAATGGCGTCGCAAGTGCGCCCGATGCAGCATTCACGAGCACAGGAGTTTCAACCTCCGTGAATCCCTCTTTCCAGTAAAACTCGCGGAGTTTTTGCACGAATTTTGAACGAAACTGAAACCGCTCAAACGTTTCTCTGTTACTCGTCATGTCGAGGTAGCGCTGACGCCATGCAGTCTCCTGATCCGCTATCCCATGCCATTTTTCCGGTGGCTGGCGGAGGCTCTTTGTGAGCATCGTCCAGCTTTTTACGGAGACCGTCGGCTCTCCTTTTTTCGTCGTGAAGCGCTCACCTTCGATTCCGACAATATCTCCAAGATCCATCAGATCCAGAAAATTTTTATATCCCTCAGCCCCAATCTCCTCTTCCTTTATAGCAATCTGACACCGTCCACTTTCATCCTGCAGCGTCGCAAAGGTCATCTTGCCCATATCGCGCAGCAGCATCACACGCCCCGCAATCATCACAGCTGTTCCATCCTTTGCATCGCGCGCATCGCACAGTGAATGACTTCTTTTATAGGAAGAAGCATACGGCTGTCCGCCTTGCGATCTGATCATCTCCGCCTTTTTTTGTCGAAACGAATCCATGGCTCGTAGCCTACAGCCTCATGCTCGTTAGTTGAAGAGCATCGCCTTTCATCTTCAGTATTTTTTCTCAGTATCAATGTATTAATACGTTGGAGATGGGTGGGAAGCTCACTTAGCAAATTGAGTGTGAATCAGTCGGCCATCCTTCGGTAAAAACTCAGGACAGGCTCAGGGTGTTGGGGGAGCCCTGCTATTTTCCGCAGAAAATACGTTGTTTCGATCTTGCGTAAGGAAGCCTTGGACTGAAGCAAGATCGAAACAGCAGGGCGCCCGCCCGATCCGAACGACAGATCGTTCGGGCGGGGGTGGAGTGGGTATTGGCCGACGGTGATTTTCTTTGGTTCTTTCTTGTATGGCAGACAAGAAAGAACAAGGGGAAGGAATGTGTCATGGATTCGTCGCAGCTCACCATGACACAATTTTCTTTTACGCATGACAAGAAACTTACTTGTAAACTTGCCATCCACACGTCCTTCTCTACAATCCATTCACTATGAAAAAATTCCTCACAACAATTCTGTCTCTCACATTCGCATTTCAGCCAATCGCAGTCGGTGCGGCTTCTGTGAATATTTCTGCTCGTCCTACGAATTCTGCCATCACCCGCACATCCGTCCGTGCTCTTCGCGCCGGTTACAATGCACGCAATGACATGCGAGTCATGCAGCAGCAGGCAAAGCCCGCATCAAAGCTCTCCACCTACGCACCCATTGGTGACATCATCCCGGCTCTTCCTTCAACCGGACTTTCGATGGGAGCTATTGATGCGCCTGTGACGGTTGTGGAATTTATCGATTACGAGTGTGTACACTGTGCCGATTTTCATACAAAGACATTCCCTTATATAAAGAAGAGGTACATAGACGGCGGAAAAGTGCGTTTTGTTGTTCGGCATTTTCCCCTTGAAAGACATGCGTACGCAGCTCCGGCTGCGGAGGCCGTTGAGTGTGCGCGAACACAAGGTGACAGCGTTGCATGGAAATTACACAATGCGATTTTGGAAACGGTTCAGGCAGGGTCAGATTTTATGTACGAAAATCGTCTCGCAATCATCGAGTCGGTTGCGGGCTCACATGCCACAGATATCCTTTCCTGTGCCAATGCCAAGCAGAAGAAGGCTGTGCTCGATGCGGATATCAAAGACGCGATGAACGGTGGCATCAATAGCGTACCGAGTTTCTGGGTGCTTGGACCAAAAGGAAAAGCGGAGTTGATTCAGGGGGCCGCAACGTTTGATGTGTTTCAGAAGGTGCTGGATGGGATGGTGAGGTGAAGTTCGAGGATGGCGGGTGTGTGAAAAAAATTCCCTTGCACGCCGCACCCAGGGACGGGTGCTACTAAGTGGTGATTCTTTTTCACATGAATTCTCATCTCCCAGCGGCCTCCTCCCCCAGCAGCACCCCTCCGCGGGTGCGGCATTACACATCAAGTGCGGATACATCCCATTTACCGCTTGCAGAAGACCAAGGATACGATTCCGGACACTCACATATTCCTTTGCGCACAGGATTCAAATGAATGTAGCGAAGTGCTTCGGAAGGATTCTTTGGGAAACGTATATGAAATCGTTCTTGCCACAATTTCTTGATCCCCAGATCGAATGTTAGTCCGGATTTATAACTTCCTATCACGGTAGACACTTTTTTTGGTGATGGAACTTTCATCAGAATATGGATGTGATCTGGCATGATGACAAATCCATATAGGAAGAATGGATGAAAACCTTGCACACGGTACAAACATTCAATTGCTTCGCGTGCGTATGCTTGGTTCAGAAAAAATGGAATTCTATTCAATGTTACAGTTGTAATAAGCATCGTGCTGTCGTTTTGGATGAAGTGGCGTTGAGACATGTTCGTATTGTAGTGGCGGTCATTCCTTGCACGTCGCACCCACGGAGGGGTGCTTCTGGGCTGGTGGGTCTTTTTCTGTAGTCCTTCGGACTTCTTGCCGTTCTGCACACCAGCAGAACGTTTCAATTTACATTTGACAGACCCCTCAAACATTCCTAAACTCCCGCAGCTCAATCGAACCTGCCTTTGAATTTGTTTGAAGGCTCGCTTACGTTCGAGGTCATCTTTCCCACGGGAAATAAGTGACCCAGAGGAACCTCCAAGTTACTGAGTAGTTATTCCTATAATTGTCATGGTGAGGTGCGCAAGAGCGTCTCGAACCACCCTTCCTTATACTTATGATTGGTCTCATCGCCAAAAAAATCGGTATGTCTCGCGTCTTCCTTCCTACAGGGGAGGCGGTTGCTGTGACGTATTTGGAAGTACAGCCAAACATCGTCGTTCGTACAAAGTCGAAAGATCGCGATGGATACGACGCGGTGGTGCTTGGCGTGAATGCAAAAAAATGGAAGACGCGTAAGGGTGCCGAGCACACGCGTTTTGGCTTACAGAAGGAATTTACTGTTGATTCTTTGGATGGCATGGATGCTGGCAAGGAGCTCAGCATCGATGTGCTTCCTGCGGAGTCGATGGTGACGGTGCAGGGAATGAGTAAGGGAAAAGGATTCGCCGGAGTCGTGAAGCGTTATGGATTCGGAGGAGGACCTGCTTCCCACGGATCACACTTCAAACGTGAACCTGGTTCTATCGGAATGCGCGGCGATCCGGGTCGTATCTTCAAAGGGAAAAAAATGGCAGGACACATGGGAATGGATAACCTGACTCTCAAGCACAGAGCGGTTTTGGTGAATGATATCAAAAAGAATCTGATTGGCATCAAGGGGCCGGTTCCGGGGCCATGCGGTGCACATGTATTTCTTACTCTTGAATCTACCCAAAAATAATCTCCCCAAGACGCCCCACCGGGTCGTCTCTACAACGCTCCCATGACTATCGATATCTACTCATCCGCCGGCACGAAGCTCAAGTCCATGGACTTGCCTGCAGACCTCTTCGAGTCTGAGGTGAACTGGGGACTGCTTCACCAAGCTGTAACGCTGCAGCAAGCCAATCGTCGCCAGAGCGCGGCGCACGTCAAAACGCGCGGAGAGGTGCAAGGTTCGACGAAAAAACTCTTCGCTCAGAAAGGAACAGGCCGCGCACGTCGCGGTGCCGTTCGCTCGCCACTCCTTCGCGGAGGTGGAAAGATTTTCGGTCCCAGAAACACGATCAATCACAGTGTCGATATGCCGAAAAAAATGCGCCATGCTGCGCTTCGCAGTGCGCTCAGTGCGAAGGCTCAGAAAGACGGCATTCTTGGACTTGAAAACTTCGCTGATGCCATCAAAACGAAAACCCTCGCAACACTTCTCAAGAAACTTCCTTTGGAACACGGCAGAAATGTGTTGCTCGTGAGCCCTACGAATCACAAATCTTTGATGCTCTCCGCCCGCAATATTCCTTCTGTGAAAACAGTGCGCGCGGGGTACCTCAACGTCGAAGATGTGCTCAATGCACGCAAAATCGTTTTCCTCGTTGACGCAATTGAAGAGGCTCAGAAAGTGTTTGGAAAGAAAGACGGAGTGGAGAAATTGACAACGAAGATCAAAAAGATGAAGTCGGTGGCGGAGACGAAGAAGAGTACGACGAAAACAAAGAAAACAAAGATTGCGAAGAAAGCTACGAAAAAACCTTCTAAATCCTAATTCCTTTTTCCTAGCTCCTAATCCCTAAGTCCTAAATCCTCAATCCCCATGGAACTCTCCCGTATCATCCTCGGCCCCGTCACTACCGAAAAGTCGGAGAGACTCAAAACTGAGCGCACGTACACGCTGAAGGTGCATCCTGCTGCGACGAAGGTGGATATCAAGAATGCCCTCAAAAAATTCTATGACATCGAAGTGGCATCCGTTCGCGCAGTGCGAGTTGGCACAAAGCAGAGAAGCCTAGGTGCCGGTCGCACAATGACGAAGCGTCACCCATCGAAGAAAATGATGATCACGCTCGATA
>CALREJ010000023.1 GCA_943355155.1 Candidatus Peribacteria bacterium | reverse complement strand
CTTTTATCACCCGCTTTTGTGCTCACATCGATCAGCCCCGCATCGGCAACAAGAAATGGTTTCAACTTTTCAAATGGTGCCGGAAGAATAGATAATGAAAAATTCTCCGCCGGCTTTTCACCGTTCACAGGGTAAACCGTTCCGCGAATACGTTTCACACCAAATGCCAACGCGCGTGCGAGTCCCTCTTCCCCATGCCCCGCCCACACATCGAGACGCACGGCATTGCCCTGCACCTGTATCGCACCTCCACGATCATGAACAGTCATCACACCAAGCCCCGGTAAATTGATCCTCGTTCCAAAGGCAAAACTTGGCGGTGCCGCGAGCATTCCCGGATACACCTTCGTTCCGTCTGCACCGGCAATCCCCTGTCCATTCAAATACTTGTCTGCCTCGACTCCGCCCTTCACATAGCAACATTGATCGACCAGCGGCGAGTAGTACGCAGTAAGAATGAAATCCTGTTCATACGGAACCCCAATCGGCTCCGCAATCGCGATCATCGGGATGAAGATGGAGAGGATGATGGAGACGGGTATGACTTTTGGAGTGCGTTGCATTTTTGTGTGTTTGTTGAAATAAATCTTAATAGTATAGTGGAAAAATGCTCTTGTGTCATGTTAATTAAAGCATAAAATTATAAACTTTATGGCTGAGAAAACATTACAAGACCGCTTAAACGAAACGCACGGTGTGTCACAAGCAGGCGTTATGAATGAATCAGTTAACAAACTTGTTAAAAATGCACTAGGAGAAATTTGGAGAATTGTCTCTGATCGCAGAGAAGACTTGAGAGCAATAGTATTAGAATTACTTCCTGATTGCAGTGAAGAATCTATATCTGAAGAGAGGACAAGATATTTATTATCAGGGTTACAATTGAAGGCCGCTGTTGATGAAAGGCATAGGTACGTTCCGGGATTGTTGAATCCATTGGATAGACCATTAATAGATGCCGAAAAGAGAGGTGTGCAACATGCACATCTCTACAGTAAAAGTCTTGTAATGAGCAGATTGTATTTTGGTAGAATTCAAAAAAGAGTAGAAATGGAGCATCCGGAAAAAGGTTCCTACATACCAAAAACAAATGTTGATGACTACTTTGCAACGGATTCACTTCTTGGATTAGTGGAGTTTCGAGAGAGGGTTTTCGATGCTATAGAGCCAAGACCGAGAATAACAAAAGGCAATAAATCATTTGCTCAGCTAATACTTATGCGCCATGCTCGAGGTGGAGGTAGTAGAGATTTTGATAATGATGTTGTTAAACAATTTCGCAATTCATATACTAAAGCATCAAGAAAAGACGAGTTAATTAATTTTGCATTAATGGAATTAGACGATAATGGGTGCTTGAAAAATCAAGCGTCGTTTCTTGAATTAATGCTTGATTTTGCTGTAGTCGAAGAGCAGTAAATCACTCCACCACCACCATATCCTCCAACCGAATCCCAAATTTCCCCGGAAAATACACACCGGGCTCAATGGTGATGACTTCGTTTTTCAGCAGTTTCTGATCGCCCGCATGTGATGAAAGACGTGCACCCTCGTGAATATCGAGACCGACTCCGTGGCCGAGGGAATGGATAAAGTACTGATCGAGCTTATATTTTTTGAGTACTTCGCGGGCGATAGAATCAAGTTTTTTTGTCGAAGCACCAACCTTCACTGCCGCTTTTGCTTTTTCCTTTGCTTCGAACACTGCGACGTAGGCTTTTTTCTGTTCGAGTGTCGGTTTTCCTGTGAAAAACACATCGCTTCTGTCACTGCAATAGCCTTGGTATTTTGCTCCAATATCGATTTGCACGATGTCCCCTTTCACAAGTTTCCTGTTTGTCGGAATGTGATGTGGGCGACTGGTGTTTTGTCCGAAAGCGACAATGGATGGAAATGCCATTCCTTCTGCACCGAGTTCGCGTGCCCATGTTTCGATCTTCCATGCGAGTTGATCTTCACGGATTCCTCCGCGGAGGCTTGCCGGAATTCTGCGTAAAATTTCTTTGGTGATGCGATGGGCGCGATTCATTTTTTTCAGTTCCGTGCTGTCTTTGCTTCTGCGAAATTCTTCCACAATGTCATCTGTTTGAACAAATTTAGTACTCTTAAATTTCCTCTTCCATCTGGCAAGTCTCGCAATCGTGACATCTTCAGATTCAATTCCACAATGTGGTATTTTTTGGAGAAGTGTCGTTTCGACTTCCCCTAAAACCTTTACATCGTCATAGACTCCAGCTTTTGCGCTTTCAAGAGACAAACTGTCTGCAAGCAGAATATATTTCATCGGTAACACCAAAAGTAAGCCTCCATCCGGTGCGCCGGACAGATAGCGCACATTTGTCGGACTGGAGACAAGAAGTGCCGAAAGATTGGCTTTTTTCAGGATTTCGCGTGGTTTTGGTCGCATAAAGGAGAAGAATGAAAGTAGAGTAGCGCTGAAGACCGTTTTATGCTACTATAAGGAGAAATGCCAAAGTTCAAAACCATCACATCCTGGGCTTCTGCACTCGCTTTGTTTCCGACAAAGATTGCAGCGCAAGTATATAATGGCGGCGGCTTACAGGATGGAGTTAATTCCACAGGAAATTTTAATCTTCCCAATGCGGATTTACGAACTGTTGTACTAAATATTCTTGAGACGGTTCTTTCGTTCCTCGCTCTCGCAGCAGTGGTCGTCGTGATTATTGCCGGTATTTATCTGATCGTGGGACTCGGGTCAGACGAGTCGCGAGACAAGGCAAAAAAGATCATTCAGTACACGCTCATTGGCCTTTTGATTGTGCTCTTCTCGCGCGTAATTGTCGGTCTGGTTACAATCTTCATTGCCCAACGAGTCGGATGAAAATAACAAAAAAAATTCGGCAACAAATCTCAGTGTTTGCCGTTGCAATCATGATGCTTCCTTCTGCAACAATTGCGCAGGATCTGAGCAGCAGCTCAAGTAGCACTGCATCAATAACAACATCGGATCAAGAAGAAATCACGCTCAGCGTCGGTGATATTTTTGAAATATTGCCGGCGATCGAGATGAAAAATGCAAATTACTCGTGGATCCTCACACAAGATCGCACATTCATTCAGGCTGCGAGAACGCAGGTGTTTCGCATTCGACTGATACAACCCGGAACATATTCTCTCCTCGCGGAAATTCAGTCGGAAGACGGGAGTCAAAGACTCAATCGCACATTTCTCATAACCGCAAAAGCACGAGAACCCGGGAAAGTGGATATCGCAGGATCTGGTGATACCGAAAATAATGCAAACGGCGACAGAAATAGTATTGTCACGAGCGACCCGTCTATCGACAAAAACGGTCATATCATCCTCAGAAAAAATCAGCAGTTACTGAAGATTTTTGCGGTGGATCCGGATATTCTTCCCATTTCTCTGGATACGAATACTGCTTTTGATAGCGACGGAGACGGGCGACCGGGTAACGACATCGATGACAAAAATACATTTTTTCAGTCGTACGCAACGCCTCTCTACGTCTGGTTTGCATCGCCGGTGACAAGTATTCAAATGCAACTGATGACCGTAGATGAACTGGCAAACGGGTATTCGCAAAAACTGGATATCAGCACGGTGGAATTTGCGGATCAGCAGGGATTTTTGATCAGTCCTGTCAAAATTCAGGTGACGCAAAGCATGAATGGAACGGTTTCATTTGCAACGAAATATATAGATGGAACTGTGCCGACATCACCTGTCATTTATCACTGGAATTTTGGTGACAATCAGGAGAGTTTACTCATGAATCCGACGCACACTTATGCTGCGAGCGGAACATACACAGTGAGTCTGAATGTGCGCAATTTGGTGCAGGGAAAAGATATTGCGAATGCGACAGAAACAGTCGTTGTCGGAGGCGGAACAAACTCGGGGACGGTGGTAGGTACGGGAAGTAATGGAAGTACGGGAGGCACTACAAGTAATTCTTCGGCTACATCAACAGGAGACACAACGAAAAGTTCCTTTGCATTCGGACCGATTCTTTTACTGATCGGCATTTTCATTATATTCGTACTCATAGGACTGTCGGTTGTGTGGTTACTCACAAAACTGCGCGGAGGAAAATCACTCGATCAGACATTTGAAGAAATGGAGAAGAAAGTAGTAGAAAAAGAAGAAGGGAAAAAGCCGACCCCGATTATTGCAACTCCGATTGCCGCAACAGTTGTAAAAACAGCTCCGATTCCATCGGCACCGAAAACACCGGAACCACCGAAGCCTCCGTCACCTCCTGCTGCGTCACCAAAACCGGCAAGTCCTGCAGCACCAAAACCTCCTGTGACAAATGCAGCGCCGACAAAAGTGGAATTTGCGAAGCGTGAGGAAAATGCAGCAAGTAGTCCACCAATCGCAGCAACACCAAGAATTGTCGAAGCAGCGGCTCCAAGCTGGTTAAAGAAGGGACTTGAAATGGGAACTCCTGCGGCAACGACTCAAGCACCATCAAGTCCTCAACCAGTCCCAACGCCACCGACACCAGCAGCTCCAAAACCAGCTCCTGCTGCTACACCTTCGCCTGCAATGCCAAAGCCGGCTGCTCAGGTTCCGGCAGCACCTACTCCACCCACGTCACCTACAACTCCAAAACCGGCACCTTCGATTATTCCTTCGCCTGCTCCGAAGACATCCGCTGCACCGATTGTTCCGAAGCCTACGACACCATCAGCTGTTCCGACTCCGGCACCTTCTGTGCCATCAACTCCGGCTGCGCCAAACATTCCATCACCCGCACCGACACCAACGCCAGTGAAACCTTTTGTTCCATCAAGTACTCCTGCAGCTCCCTCGATTCCTTCGGCGCCAAATCCGAATGCGTCTGTGCCTTCGTGGTTACAAACACCGGCAATCAAAACAGAAAATGTTGATCAGCCGAAAACTGCTACAGACTCCCCTGCTGCACTTCCTTCGATTCCAAAACCGCCAACTCCCATCGCAACTCCTGCTCCGATTTCAACACCTGCACCGGCTGTACCTTCGATTGCTCCTACCCCGATCAAATCTGCTCCACCTCTCGCATTGCTCAATGAAATATCTACACCTGCACCTGCGTCGGTTCTGCCAACAATTGCACCTGCTAACATTCCGGCTCCGCAAACACCGATTGCTCCCGCGACACAAACAAAACCCGTGGAAGTTCAGAAAACCCGCGAAATTGTACCTATGGTAAAAACGCCGGCTCCTGTTACGACTACAAACGAAGCTCCAGAAATCATGGAGCCTGAAACCTTTACCCAGGAACCTACAAAAGAGGCAAATGACGTACTCTCCGATGAACCGATTGCCTTTATCCGTGCGGAAAGTCTGGAGGATAAGAACACGGATCAATCGATCTAAATTGGTTGTGGGACGAGTAATCCATGCTACCATGCCTTGCACACGGTTCTTTTTCTTGTGGCGATCGTAGCTCAGTTTGGTTAGAGCATCTGGTTGTGGTCCAGAGGGTCGTGGGTTCGAGTCCCATCGATCGCCCCATCATATTTTCTTCAGATCAAAACAGTGCGTTGCTCATCAGATTCATGACAACGTGCCTTTGCAGACACGCAAAAATCTGCTAGGGTTTAGGGCGTACACACGCCATCTAGGCAATTCTGCTTTGTATGTCGCAACCACTCTTTCGTACCCCCAAAGGCGTTCACGATGTCCTCCCCGAGGATCAGCAGTACATGACATATATCAAAAAGGCCGTGCGTCACCGTGCGAGACAGGCGGGATACAAGCGCATCGATCCGCCGATTTACGAAAACCGTGCGATTTTTGAGCGCGGGATTGGCGAGCACACCGATATCGTCGAAAAAGAACTCTTCATCGTAAGTTCCAAGCAAAAGCAGGCGGAGGAAGTGAAGGACACGAATGAGTTTGCGCTCAGGCCCGAATTTACCGCGGGCATCTGCCGCGCGTACATCGAGCACGGCATGCAAGTCCTTCCGCAGCCTGTGGAATTTTATGCAATCGGCCCCTGTTTTCGTCACGATCGTCCGCAGAAAGGTCGCTACCGACAGTTCCATCAGTTTGACTTGGAAGTGATCGGACTCAAAGATCCGAGTTTGGACGCGCAGCTGATTCAGTCGCTGCAGATGATTTTTAAAGATCTACGGATTGATAGTCGCTTAACGCTACAGATCAATAACGTCGGTTCAAGTGAAAACCGAAAGCAATTCTGCGCTGCTCTGCAGGAATATTTCATCGGGAAGGAAAGGCACTTACCCGAACTTGATCGTGCACGACTTGCGAGTAATCCTCTGCGTCTGCTTGATTCCAAAGAAGAAGATACTCAGATTCTTTTGAAAAATGCACCGACGCTCTCTCAATTTATTGATGCTGAATCCAAGGACTATCACGCGACGGTTCTTGAGTATCTCACTGCACTCAATATTTCCTACACTGAAAATGCAGGACTCGTGCGCGGTCTCGATTACTACAACCAAACGGTCTTCGAATATTGGGACAGTTCCACCGGCGCGCAAAATGCAGTTGGTGGCGGCGGACGCTATGATGGTTTGATCGAATTACTTGGCGGAAAGCCAACGCCGGGACTGGGCGCTGCGTGCGGAATAGAGCGGATAATCTGGCACATGAAGGAAGCGGGCGTGAAGGCTCCGGATAAAGACAAGATCGATGTTTTTGTCGCGCAACTCGGTCCCGAAGCCAAAAAAACGTGTTTGCAGCTGATCGTGGAACTGCGCGACATAGGGGTGCACACTCTCGGCGCACTCGGCGAAGCAAGTCTAAAATCACAAATGCGCCTCGCCGATAAATTTCAGGCGAAGTACACGCTGCTCCTCGGGAAAATGGAAGTAAAAAACGGAACCATCATCCTCCGCGACATGGTCGCCGGAAAACAGAAAGAGATTAAATTTAAAGATGTCGTGCCGACGATCAAAAAACTTCTCGGAGAAAAAAATCTCGATACCTATAGCATCACGGATAAGTTGGGAAATTATGTGGATGCGGGAGAATAAGGAAGTCGTGGTTCGGGGCTATATTGAAAAATAAAAAAAGTGTCACCCTGAGCACAGACGAATGGGCGACACATTCCATATGGAAGTGACATGGATTCGTCGCGGCTCACCATGACACGTTTTTATATATCCAAATTCGTCACCCCTCTCGCATGCGTCTGGATAAATTTGCGGCGGGGAGCGACTTCACTTCCCATCAATGTCGTAAAGACAAGATTTGCTTTTTCCGCGTCGTCCATCGTCACACGGAGTAACGTGCGGGTATTTGGATCCATCGTTGTATCGAAGAGTTGATCCGCATTCATTTCTCCAAGACCTTTGTACCGCTGAATATTCACGCGCGTTGCCTTTTTTGCATCTTTCTTAACAGTCGCGGCTTCCTGCTCTTCTTCGGTCGCGGCTGCATCCGGCGTTTCGGTGGACTCTGCAACTTCCTCGAGATCTTCGGCATTGGCACCCCATTCAGAGAGAGTGGCATTTTTTTCATCATCGCTGAAAGCGTAGCGTGTGTCTTTCCCCTTCTGCATTTTATAGAGCGGCGGCTGAGCGATGTAGATATGGCTCTTCTCGATGAGTTCCGGGAAATAGCGGAAGAAGAGCGTAAGCAGCAATGTTCGGATGTGGGCTCCGTCGACGTCGGCATCGGTCATGATCACGATACGGTGATACCGAAGTTTGGTCATGTCTTTTACTTCCCCAACTCCGATCCCAAGTGCGATGATGAGAGATTTTATTTCGTTGTTCGCGAGCATTTTATCAAGACGTGCCTGTTCGACGTTGAGAATTTTTCCACGGAGAGGCAGGATCGCCTGAAATTCGCGCTTGCGTCCTTGCTTCGCAGAACCTCCGGCGGAGTCACCCTCGACGATGTAGATTTCACATTCAGTCGGGTCTTTACTGGAACAATCCGCAAGTTTTCCGGGAAGTGTCATCCCTTCGAGTACACCCTTTCGAATCACGCTGTCGCGGGCGGCACGGGCTGCGAGGCGTGCGCGGGCTGCAAGCAGACACTTGCCGACTATTTCACGTCCCTCACCGGGATGCTCTTCCAAATATTGCGCCAATTTTTCATTCACCACTGTTTCGACTGCAGTTTTCATTTCTGCATTTCCAAGTTTTGCTTTCGTTTGACCTTCAAATTGCGGCTCACGGAGACGGACGGAAATGACAGCCGTAAGACCTTCGCGCACATCATCTGCAGACAAGTTTTCGTCTTTCTCTTTCAGAATTTCAAACTTTCTTGCGTACGCATTGATCGTGCGTGTGAGCGCGGCCTTGAAACCCGTGAGATGATGTCCACCCTCGGACGTGTGAATGTTGTTTGCGAAGCTGAGAACATGTTCGCTGAAGGCCTGTGTGTACTGCAATGCCACTTCAACCTGACCATCGGGCGTATCTTTTTCAAATGCAATCGGGCTGCCGATTTTTTCCTGTGCTTCGTTCAAGTGTTTTACATACGCCGCAATGCCTCCTTCAAATGCGAAGCGATAGAGACGGGGATACTTTAAATCTTCCACCGGCCGGACAGCGCGCGCATCCATCACTCCAAGCGTGATTCCTTTGGTCAAATACACCTGCTGACGGAAACGTGTGAGCAGTGTTTCGAGGCTGAGTTCCAAAGTATCGAAAATTTCATCGTCCGGTGAAAAGGTGATGATAGTTCCGCGCTTTTCGGTTTTGCCGATTGATTTTACATCCGCCTGTGGTTTTCCTCTTTTATATTCCTGCACGTAGATTTTTCCATCGCGATGTACCTCTGCTTTCATGTACACGCTGAGCGCATTCACGACGGATGAGCCGACTCCGTGCAAACCTCCGGACACTTTATAGCCGCTCCCCTCTCCGCCAAATTTTCCACCGGCGTGGAGAGTCGTGAGCACCACTTCGAGTGCGGATTTTTTCGCAGTCGGATGCATGTCGACAGGAATACCGCGACCGTTATCTTCCACACTCACTGATCCATCTGCATTGAGCATCACGAGGATGGTATCCGCATGTCCTGCCATCGCTTCGTCGATCGCGTTATCGACAATTTCATACACAAGATGATGAAGTCCGCGCGCATCGGTTGACCCGATATACATACCCGGACGTTTGCGCACAGGATCGAGTCCTTCGAGAACCTGAATTTGCGACGCGTTGTAAGAGGATTCAGCTGCCATAGATTGCCGACATTTTAGCGATAGGCTCACGTTTTTACACGCCTAAATAGGATCAAAAGTCTTAATTCAATTTGACAGGAAATTATTATAATGTTCTTTAAGTGGAATGAATGGTGATGGAGATGTGTGAGTACAGGAAATCGAGGAAAACGAGGAGTACAAAGAGTTCAAGGATACACAAAAAATCCTCGCATCCTTCCTCGTACTCCTCGTTTTCTTTGTTTTCTTTGTATTCCTCGTCTTCCTACATATTGCTGTAAAACTTCTTCTTCTTGTTCTCTTCGCGGAAACCTTCACGCTTGAGTGCGCGGATGCGTTCTAAGCGCTTACTTTGCTTACGGACGTGAATATTTTTGATGCGGATCATCTTGATCAGGCCTGATTTTTGCACCTGCTGCTTGAAACGCTGTTGCAAGCGATCGTTGCTCTCTTCGCCTTTCTTGTGTGCGTGGATTGCCATGAGTGCGGGGACTTTAATGGAAAAATAAGGTGGCTGCAAGGGGGGATTAGGATTTAGGAGCTAGGAATTAGCTATTGAGCTTGTCTTAGGGAAATTATTTGATTTTGGGATTCAGAGAAATTGCATAAAAAATTTCGAAACTAAAGCTAGAAAGCTAGATCCTAACTCCTAAACCGCCATCAATACCGCAGCACCGCCGCCACTTGCTTCCCTTCCGGCATCAGTTCCAGCGGCAAGGTCACGACATGTCCTTTGTGCCGAAGGGTGTGAAGTGCGGTAAGGCCGAGAAGTTCCTGATTCGTTGCTGTTGCTGCTTCGTGGAGTTCCTTGCGACCACTTTCGCTGTCAAATACACCCCACTGTTCCTGCTTTTCTGCAACGAAGAGGAGATCGACCTTGCCAATCGCAGCGGCATCGAGCACGAATGCGAGATCCGTCGATGTCTTTCCCGTGCCCGCAACATTTCCATATCCTTCAAGTTGTTTGAGACGAAACGCATTCGCGTCTTCGCGGATAATGGGGTCTGCCTTCGCGAGTAATTCCTCCGCTTCGATGTGTTCGGGACTTCCGTGTATAAAGGAGGAGAGGAGTCGGCCGGACGTATCGAGTTTATGATAGATTCCAAACAATTCCTGCACTCCGACAAAAATCATCGGCGCGTGCTGCTCGTGGAGAAACGTATGCAGGCTTTTTGCAATTTTTTGAAGATAGACGGTGACTTCCACTTCTTTTTCATCCTTAGCACCGCCCTGTCCATGGAATGCTGCCGTACCGCCGCCGGAACTGTGTGTTTGAAGAGACTGCTCATCACGTTCCATGCCGGCCCACGCATCTTCGACACTCTTTGGCATATTCGGAATCTCTATCGCTTCGATCTCTCCGTCGCGCACTTCCAGAAAATGCGCGCTGTTTTTGCTGACTGCGAGAAGATAATAATGAAGGGTGCCGTACAAAAACGGAAGAATGGGGGTGAGGAAAAAATGTGTACCGGTCACGACATGTTCGACATTTTCTACGGGAAGATGCATCACTTCAAACGTTGCGGGTGATAAAAAAATCGCGAGTGTTCCGGCTCCGATTCCCTGCGTCAGGTCATTATCGGCAAATGCGCGTGCATGTCCGACAAATTGCTTCTGAGCTTTTCCTTCGATGCCAAACTGCTGCAGACGACTCTCTGCTTCGTCGAGTGCGCGGTGGAGCCTCGTTGCATTCTCTGTTGCATGACCAAGACCCTTCAGAACGGGAATATAGATAGAAACACATGGAACTTCTGTATCGGTTGAGAGGGTGATGGCAAGGGGGTGCATAACGGAATTGAGAATGGAGTCCTTCGACAAGCTCAGGATGACAGCTATGGAAGGGATATAAAATTGAAAATTGAGAATGAAGGATAGCCCAAGGATCTCGTGAAGAGAAGGAAAAAATATGCACGAAAGATACCACGATTCAGATGACGCGATCTCAAAGAAAATCTTACCGCAAGAGTGCAAGTGCGCGGAGCATTTGCTCGTCACGGCCTTCGACGGCATGAACAATAATATCGGGAGTGATGCCTTTTTTGTCGACTTCATTACGATTTGCAGTCAGCCACTTGGCAATGGTCATTTTTAAGTTGGATCCGTCTTTGAACTCGAGAATCTGCTGCACCGTTCCTTTGCCAAATGTTGTTTCACCGAGGATCGTCGCGCGCTTCGTGTCTTGTAAGGCACCTGCCACAATTTCGGACGCACTTGCCGAACCTTTATTCACGAGTACAACCATTTTTACCTTCGCATCAATGGTCGGAGGTTTGTTTGTGACATCTGCAACATCACTGTCGCGTGAGACAATGTGTGCGACTGTTGTTCCCTCCGGCAGGAAATTGCTGAGTACGGTCTCTGCCGCATGCAAAAGTCCACCTGGGTTATTGCGAAGATCGAGAATCACGCCTGTTGGTTTATGGGTCGCCACGTCAGCCATAATTTTTCGCAGATCGTGATCTGTCGTTTCTCCAAACTGCGCCAGCTTCACGACAACAATTGTCTTTTGAAAAGACACATCAACCTCGGGTACTTTCACTGTATCGCGTACCACACTGATCTCCATTGAGTTGCCGTTGCGATTGATGGTTAATATGACGGTCGATCCTTTGGGACCTCGGATTTTTGCTACTCCTTCGAGGAAGCCGATATTTTTGATATCAACTCCATCGACTTTGATGATCTGATCCCCTGCTTTGATCCCCGCTTTTTCTGCGGGAGACGTGGAGATGGGAGCAATGACAGTAATGATGTTATCTTTATATTCCACCTGCGCACCGATGCCCGTCACTTCACCACCCATCTGCGTCGAAAATTCCTTCGCGTTCGCCGGCCGCATGAAGACGGTGTACGGATCATTGGCACTGTTCACGAGCGCTTCTGCAGCTTTGTATGCAGCTTCATCTTGGGAGAGTTTATCTTTATAGAGATACTGATTATTCATCAATTGCCACACCGCGCGAAGCATATCCTGCTTCGGAAGCTGCATCGTCTGACTATCGCGAATCGGAATGGAAATAGAGGTGGGGGCTGTACCTTTTGTCTTCGCATTTTTATCGAGCAACACCGCAGATAATATCTGGCGGGCATCGGCACCCGTGAGCCCTCTCTTCACACCAAAAACAGACGGACTCTCGGGCGACATCCACTGATGCGTGAGCGCAATCGCCACGGCTTTCTGGAGGCTTGAACCATTGGCAATATCAGTAAATGAAAACATGCCGTCTTTTTCTGTGTAGGATAATTTCTGAAGTGCCACGAGCACCTGCACCGCTTCGCCGCGCGTGATGGTTTTCGTTGTGTCTGTGTCACTTCCAAAGGCCGTGAGCGCATTCAGAGACAGCGCTGTTTTCATGTAAGGCTGCAGATCATCGGATGCCGTTCTGCGCGGCCTCGCGGTCTTCTCTCTGCTCATCGGAATCCCCAGCACCTGAATACTGGCGCGGATAAAATCGCCGCGAGTTACGGACGTGGAATCCGGTGTTGTAAGAGCATTTTCAACACTGTTCGTCGCTGCGAAAAGTGTTGCTGGCAAAACGAGAGCCAGAAAAAAGATGGAAAAACGTGTTTTTGATGAAGGGGAAATCATGTTTTGAGTCTACGCGCCGCAGGGACGGAAACCAAGAAATGCATCCTGAATTTTTTCACTCCGTCTCTTCTTCGACCACGAGTGTTTCTGTCGTTACGATGTGCCCACGCTCGACCATATTGTCTTTGCTCAGGAATAAATGCGTCAGTAACCAAAACCCTCCGACAACATAGAAAAGTGACGGCAGCAACAGAAACGGAATGTGCTCAAAAAAAGCAGGTGACGCAAACCCCAGAATATCGCGCAGTGAATGAGGATTACCCGAGACCAATTCCGGAAGAGTCACGATAAAATTGAAAAATCCATGGAGCAACACCGCCAGAAAAAGACCGGTCACCATCATCTGCGTCCGAAAAATACTGGTTTCTGGGAAGCGGAACACACGATGCAGAAAATGAATGATCAGAAAAAACAGCCCCTTCGAATGATGTTCACGCACGTAGGAATTCGCAAAAATCGCGAGTCCCATGAAATACGCAAGCACACCGGTCGAGACAATGTGCACCATTCCCGTGAGCACCGACCTGCCGAGAACGTTACTTAAAAAACCGGCAAAATCCGGCGCGGCACCGTGCAGAAGATAATCCTCCACGAATCCTCCGAAATACACGGGATTCACAATATTCTCCGCAAAGGAAAAGCCAATTGCGGCGATCACACCGAGCTGCAATACGTCATCGATACTTGTGAAAAGTTTGTGCGCACTGTGACTGAATGCCCAGTATTTGCTGATTTCTTCGATCAGTCCGACAATGAGAAAGGCGATGAAACTCGATGCCAGCACCGCATGGACTCCGAGCGAAGAGGACAACGTATCGGACACAAAATTTTGCGAGATCTGATTGAAACTCTCGGGCTTTATCTGAAACAAAAAAAACTGCATTTCGACGCTGCGTTTCACGAGTGCGTCATAAAAAAGGATCGGCACTGTCGCAATCATGCCGGAGAAAAACACAAGGAGCACCGCACTCAGTCGCTCCGTGTGATATTTCAAAAAAAGCACACACCAAATAGCCGCGGGAACAAGCGCGATTGAAGCGGCAATGACGTGGACGGAACGTGTGAGCGTATCTTCGGACCACAGTGTTTCGAGAATCACCCAAAAAAGAAACGTCCCAAGCACCGTCGTTTTTGTCTGCGTTTCCCACGGACCAAAGAGCAATTTCCACGCGAGAATCAGAACCAGAAATGCAAACGCCATCGCATAGGAATTGTCACTGACATCGGGACTCAGAATCATTTGCACCGTTTCGATAATCCCGACAGAAAGTGCTGTGCCGAGGATCGTTGCAAACAATAAATGTGTCGTCTGATGTTTAATCCTCCGCGACAAATCCACGCTCGCCAGTGCCGCAACCGTACAGACAACCAGAATGGACTTTCCGGACATCCAGTCTACCTGTGATAAAGGCACAGAAAGCATCTGATTATTATAGCAGATTTTGGCTTTTTGCTCAAGAAACAATGTGCTGGCTTACCGCACGCTTTTTTACTTATATCGTCGCTTTCTGCGCCGTAGCCAGGCATTTTTGGCAGTGAATCCGACTATGATCGCACCGATGATGCCAATGTTCTGTTGTTCCTCAGCTTCCAGAGCATCTGCATTTCCATCCATACTCAATTCATTGCCATCTTTTGGTGCATGCATCTTTCCCTCTACTGAGGACATGTCTATCGGAAGTGATGATTGATTGCCGTCTTCATCGAAAGACTGGTGCCGTGTTTCTGCGATAGAAGTGACTTCGTCCTGCCCCATTGTAAATTTCACTTTGTGGTCATCCTTCTTTTCCTTTTCTTCATGCTCATCCTCCTCATCTTCACCGTGTTTCTCGTGCTCATGCTTCTCATGAGGGGAATGTCCTTGATCATGCCCATGAACAGAGTCGTGTGGGTGGTTGTGAGGAATATGTTTGTGATCTTCATGCGGATGTTCATGGTCGTGGTCGTGGTCTTTGTGTTTCTCGTGATCATCGTGTGCTTCATGGGAATGGTGTTCGTGTTGATCTTCTTCATGTTCTTCATGTCCATGCATTTTCACCTCGAGAGAGTTATGGCCTTCTACAATATGAATCTCAATGGTGGCGATGACTTGATCTCCTTCGAATACGGTCAATTCATACTGTCCAGTTCCGGGCAGCTGTATATACATCTCTTCTTTTGCAAGCGTGTCGATCGTCAACAGTTGCTCATGAGTTTGCGTATTCACGAGCGTGACCGTTGCACCTTCAATATTTTCTATATTTAAAACCACGGAGATGTGATGGTCCTGCTCTTCTAGATGGGCCGTGATATGGGGTGTTTGTGTTTCCGCTTCCAGAACCGGAGCGTGATCCGCTTGTGCTGTCGCGTTAGCAATTGCCTCCGTTCCATTGATCCCAGAAAGCAACACTCGAGGATGCAGTGTTTCCGTTCTTACGATATATACACTGGCTGCACCGTGATTATTGTCTGGATATCTTCTCTTTCGGGGTCGCGATCCCGAATCTCCAAAGATTTTCCACATACGTCTGAAGAACCTATTTGTATGATCCGAGATACCTCCTCGTGGTACATCAGTTTTAGGGAGCACAGCGCAGAGTGCCGGCTCTTGTTCTGCCAAAGGTTGGTTAGGGAATGGTTCGGATTGATTCATCATAATGCGCGCTCTTACCATTCCCTCAGAAAAAAATCAACCCTCTAAGAGCTTGCTTGCACAATGTGCAAAAGAAATTGAGCATGGGACAATCTCCGCTACACTCAAGGCCATGCAGACCGACCTTCGCAACCTCCTCAACGACAATCGCACATGGATGGCGCTGATGTTTATTATTGTCGCGGGGTTTTTTACGTACGCATTTAATTTTGCGAGTCCGGCGGCACTTTTCTGGGATGAAAATTATCATATTGCGAGTGCGCAGAAATATCTGAATGGCACGTACTTCATGGAGCCACATCCGCCGCTTGGAAAATTATTGATCGCCCTTGGAGAAAAACTGACGCATGCGAATCCGGTGAACAATCAATTCATCGATACCGACTACGCCAAAGATCCTCCCATGGGATTTTCGTTTGTGGGATACCGATTGATTCCGACGCTGCTTGCGTGGTGGACCGCTCCTCTTCTCTTCTTTGTCTTTCTGTTTCTCACACGAAAAATTCTCTGGTCGCTTCTTTTTACATTTCCGTATCTCTTTGATAACGCCCTGATCGTCCACGCGCGCTCCGCGATGCTCGAATCCACAATGCTCTTTTTTGCCGTGGTCAACATTCTCGCTTTTTTGATGATTCTCGAGGGAAAAAATGATCGCGGAAAATTTCTAAGCGCGTCGATACTCTTTGGCATTGCGTTTGCTTGTTTGCTCGCGACGAAAGCTTTCGGGTTGATTATGATTCTGCTCGTGCCACTTCTTCTCTGGAAACTTTTTCCGGACTGGAAAAAAATAGCACGATTTTTAGTGCCAGCTTTCCTCAGCTTCGTTGTTGTCTACTGCGGCATCTGGCAGATTCATTTTTCGCTCGGGTCAAAGATCAATCCAAAACTTCCGGGCAATAATAAAAATATCTACACACCGTCCGATGGCTATTACCAAGCGTCCAAGGAGTACTATGCTATTCTCAACTCGCACACAAACGGCTCACTCCTCAACTTCCCCGTGATGCTCCGCGACTCACTTGCGTTTGTCACACACTACCAGCGCGGTGTGCCGAGGCTCAACCTCTGCAAAGCCGATGAAAACGGTAGTCCCTGGTTTTTGTGGCCAATTGGCGCGCGGTCGATCAATTACCGTTGGGCAACAAACAGCGATGCGTACCAATATTTGTATCTGCAAAGTAATCCCGTCGTGTGGTTCGTGGCATTTGGAGCTGTCCTTCTTGCGATCATGCTCCTCGCGTCCTCTGTCCTCGTACAATCCGCACAGAAACTCAAAAATCCTTTCCTGCTTTTTTCCTTCACGACGCTCTACATTTGTTTCATGATCGCAGTCGCGCAGATCACGCGCGTCATGTATCTCTACCATTATTTCCTGCCGCTCGTGCTTTGTTTTATTGTGCTTGCTCTCGTCTGGAATGAAATTGATGTGATCGGAAAGTATCGACTCACAGAAGCGCGGAAGACACACATTCTGCTCGCTCTCGGCATCGCAATCTTTCTCTCGTTTCAGTTCTATCGACCGTTGAGTTATTACACAACCATCGACGATATCGATTTTCAGAAGAGATCCATCATCCGCATGTGGGATCTGAAATGCGTCCGCTGCAAAGATGATAATCCACTGGTGATTCCGGGGTCGGGGACGAATTCATGAAGTTTTCAAACTCCACAACTCCCGAAACATCCTTAGAATCACCCGTACCGATCCTCCCGTCGGCGTCCCTCGCAATCGAGGATAGTGCGGAACATCGACCTGAAACCATGGAATATGTTTGCGTTTGAGGTGAAGGAACATTTCCGTGTTGAAGAGTTTTTCAACCCCGCGCGTTGGACGAATTTTCTTCCAGATGTCACGGTGGAAAATTTTCATCCCGCAGTTCACATCTCGTACCCAGAGCTGCAACACGATCACATTCATCGCACCGAGAACTTTGCCAAACATATTGCGAACAAAAGAATCTGCGCGCTTGTGGCGTCTTCCCGTAACGAATGGATATTTTTCGATATGCGGAAGCAGGAGATCGAAATCATTGGCGTGAAATTGTCCGTCGCTGTCCATGAATGCGATCAAATCCGATGTCGCACTGTCACAGCCTGCACGCACGGCAAGTCCGTAGCCAAGATTTTTCTCATGATGAAGCACATGAAGCATCGCACATTCGCGTTGAAGTTTTTCAAGCACATGACGACTGCCATCCGTCGATCCATCATTCACGACAATAATCTCACCATGTAATTTTTTTGCATCCATCCAGTCACGCACATCAAGAACGGACGAACGAATATTCGCCTCTTCGTTGTAGCACGGAAGGATAACTGACAAAGTCATAACTTGTTGATTCTATCGACGAATACCCCCACTGTCATCCATCGATACAGTCTGTATAATCATGTCCATGCCGACCGTCCGCGTACACACACAGAAAAAAATGCCGGCAGAGAAAATCAGATGGCATTCGGTCATCAGTAATACCGTCTTCTTGGCATGTTGTTTGGTGTTCACGGGATTCGTCGGATGGTACACCGCTCCGGTTATCACCGATGCGTTCTTGCTGCGCGCAGAGCAAAATTCCACACCTGTTTCTTTTCCGCTCAAAATTCAAAACGCTCCGAATGGTGAGTTCGCGGTGGAGTTTAGCCTGACCACTCGGGCTCTGCACGCAACAAAATATTTTATCGTACCGGATGATTGTCTGAACAGTATCACCGTCAATGACAGAAATGTCGCAAGCCCGATGCTGCCTCTCTGCGATTACACGAACGGTGCAGTGTTTGATCTTTCAGATTTCCTGTCGACCGGAAAAAATACGATCACGCTTGGACTTACCAATAACGGCGGCGATGCGGGACTGCGATTTCGACCTGCATCGACAGACGCTGTGGCATTGCTTCCGATCGTACTTCTCACGATGTTCCTCCTGCTTTTTTCGGTGTGGACGATGAAAAAATTGAAACGCTCTCCGTGGGAATGTTCGATACTGATCCTCAGTATTCTCGGCATCGCTCTGCGACTTTTTTACCTCTTCATTACTCCCTACAACGTTCGCGGCCACGACACGGACGGACATATCGAATACATGCGCTACCTCGCGGATCATCTGTCGCTACCTGCTCCCAATGCCGGCTGGGAATTCTGGCAACCACCTCTTTATTATGTGCTCGGCGGAGCGTGGATAAAGATTGCGGATATAGCTTCTCTCAAAGAGCAGATGATGCTTGCACTGCTGCAGGGCGGATCCGTGGTGCTTTCGATTTTTTGCATGGCTGTGATTCTCTGGATTACAT
>CALREJ010000022.1 GCA_943355155.1 Candidatus Peribacteria bacterium | reverse complement strand
GTTCGTGCAGCGTCAGAGACAGAGATGTGACCGAAGAGGACTTGTTCAACGATGGAAGCTTTCATAGCAGCAAAACGGAAAGAGGAGTGAGATTTCATGCGCTCATCCTAGGGGTGAATGTGTAACCCTAATTGCTGCAATTGGAACATGGGAAGGCAACAATCTATAGAACAAAAAGAGGAATTGAACCGGCAATACGCTGCACTGACCGATCAATCGCGCAAATCGGGCATCACACAATCTGAACGCAACGCTATCAATGCACAGCGAAGCCAGATTTCCAGAGATGTGGCAAAACTAGATGAGCAGATCGCCGGCCTTGAGCAATCCATCGCTCGCTATGAACAACGAATCACAGATGCCAGCGCGCCAGCGCAGAATGCTGCGCCACCACCCAGACCCAATGCGAATGCACCTCGACCACCTGTGCAAAATATAAAACCGATCCCTCCGATGCAGGCACCTAGTGCGCCAACTCCAGCTGCGGCTGTCGCACCTGCTGCGAATGGAGCGTCGACCACACCGCGTAAAGCACCTACGCCCCCACCGCCACTTGCAGCAAACAGAACAAATCCTCCGAACGCGCCGTCCCCAAACGTACCGGCACCGCAACCAACGCCCGCTCCGCAACCATCCAATGCGCCAGCGCAACAACCACCAGTATCACCTCAATCGTCATCTGCTGTGCCCGCTGGCTCTCCATCACAAGCAAGGAAATATCCACCACCACTCAATCGAGGAGTACAATCAATAACACCCGCATCACGGAAAGCATCACTCATGGGCGAACTCGCAAGAAATAGACAAGTAAGAGATCAAAATCAGCAGCAATATCTTGATCTACATGTAGAACACTCTAAGAAGACTGAGAAATTGAAGCAGTTAGAAGCAAGTGAAGCTCCTCCTGTTGAGCGCGCACGTCTGCAGAATGAATTACAAGACATCCTTGAGCAGATGAAAACATCGGGAAAAAGGTTGGAGGAATATCAAAAACGCGTTGATACGCAGGAAGATGCGATTGCCAAGATGGAACACGATGAAAAATTCCCATTGCCTGCGGACTCGCTGCCTCCCGATCAACGCAGAAACATTATCCGGGAGCATCAATCTCACTATGAATCTGAATGGCGTGAGCAAATACAGGAAAGCCAACGTCTTGAAGATCAATACAGAGAGTTAATACGTGCATCTTCTGCTGAAACCGAACCAGCAGCTCATTCGCGCATTTGGGATAAAATGAGTGATGTTGAAATGCAAATGCACAACACTGAAAAAGATATTAGAAGGAAGGAGGCGCAGATGTCTGAATATGAACGCACGCTCGCAACCATTCCCGATGCCCCTCGGGCAACGAAAAAATTAACAGTCAGTCAGCGCGTGACACAAATCAGAAAGGCTCAAACAGAAAACAAGCTTACCTTGGATGCAAAAATGAAAGAATGGGGCCAACGGGTCCAAGAAAGATCCAGAATCAGTAAAACATTGAGTGAGCCCGAACGTACCAATGTAAGAGATGAACTTGAAGAAAAGAACGCTAAGCTTTGGAAAGAAATAGAAACGCTGGAACGTTCCGATCGAAAATATAAAGATCAAATTCTAGAATTGAGCAACCCTGCAAATGACACTGTGATGGGAAAATTGAAAAGGTGGATGCCATGGTAAAGCATCACCCCTCCTTCTTTGCTTCGTGATACACCATGTCCAGATTCACATCCCACAGATTGTCCTTCGCCGTCTTCCCCGCCACGATGTTATCCACCGCAAGCATCGCGGTGAGCATGCTGTGATCTTGGTTGTTATACCGGTGCATCCCGTTTCTGCCGATGAGGTAGAGGTTTGGAATTTTTTCGACGTAGTCGCGGACGACGTGGAGTTGATCGTAACTGCCGATGTAGGCGGGGTAGGCCTTGGGCATCCGAAGCACGCACGCATCGACGACGTCGTGCTTTTTGAGGAATCCGATTTTTTCCATTTCGCTGATCCCGAGGTCGATCATTTCTTGGTCGGGTTTGATCCACAAATCCCCTCCTTCGTTGACGAAGTACTCGAGCCCAATCCACACATGTTCCTTGTAATTATCGACCATATACGGACTCCAGTTATTGAAAATCTGCACGCGGCCTACGCGCACTCCTCCCTCCTGAATGTAAATCCAGTTGTCCGGCACAGACGTCGCAGTTTTTTTGCCGCGCTCTTCAACGTGTAATTTTTTGAGGAGTAATCCAACCGTCAAAAAATCGCGATAGCTGAGACCCTCCGCTACTTCCACAACAGCGTCTGGCGGGCGCGGATGCATCATACCGACGAGGTGTTTGATCGGCATGGTGGAGAAAAAATAATCACAAGCGACGTCTTCTATTTTTCCGGTTTCCATGTGTTCGATACTGACACTCACGACTTTGTCATGGACCATGCGCACCCCCACAACGCGCGTCTTCATCTTTATTTCTCCACCGCACGCTTCTACTTGTTCTGCAACGGTCTCCCACATTTGACCCGGACCAAATTTGGGATAATAAAATCTGGTAATCAAACTCGTTTCGCGTTGCTCCTGTGCTTTTTTGAAATCACTGGAAAAAAGATCTTTGATTGCATGCGACACCGCACGTTTGAGCGACAATCCCTTCACACGCTGCGCCCCCCAATCAGCACGAATGGAACTACACGGCACGCCCCAGACTTTCTCGGTGTACGCTTCGAAAAATGTTCGGTACAAGCGATCACCGAAGCGATTTTTATAGAATGCATCCAAATACGTTTCGTCTTTGAGCGGAAAGAAATGCCGCTTGATGTAACTCATGCCAATGAGAAATGTGTTGAGGAACCCAAGCCTCTTTGCAACTGTGATCGTGATGCCGATGGGATACGGGAAAAAATGCTTGCGGTAGAAGATGCGGCTTAATCTAGGACGCTGGAGCATCACCTGATCTTCTTTTTCTGGATCTGGTGAAGAACGACGAATCGTCCCCCCTCTCCCGCTCACGGGGGAGGGGTCGGGGGTGGGGGCACAGGCGGGACACAAATACTCCATCACCGCCTCCACCGCATAATCAATCTCATGCCCTCTTTCTTCTGTGTCTGCAGCAGGTGCTCCTTGCAGCGGCAAAATATTGAACCACCAGTCCATCACGCGTTTTTCTTTGCTGAAAAATCGGTGCCCTCCGATATCGATGCGATTGCCTTTGTAATTGTAGGTCTGCGCGATGCCGCCGATGGCACCGGTCGATTCGCAAACAATCGGGTGAATATCCGTGCGCTTGAGTAATTCGTACGCAGCCGTGAGACCTGCAGGACCTGCGCCGGCGATGAGGGCGATTTTTCGCATGTGCGGAGCAGCTTATCGTGTTTAGGAGTTAGGAACTAGGAATTAGCTTCTACTTTGAATTCCTTTAAAGAAGCTAGAAAGCTAACTCCTTGCTCCTGATTCCTGTTTTCTAAACACAAACGAATGCAACAAAAAGTAATTCCAAAACATCACCACCCCGATCGCCGCGGCTTTGGAGAGATTTGCGAGGAGAGCCGGGTGAATGGGGAGGAGCAGACGTACGCCGATCGTAATAAAAAGTGCAGTAAAGCTAACGTTCAAAACGTACGCCAAGGCATAGACAAGAAAAAATCGACCGGCCTGTGTCCCCGCACTTCCCTCTCTGTCGCGAAAAGCAAAATATTTATTGAGGAGAAAGACAACAACACTCGCGATGAGTGTGGAAAAAATATTCGCAATGCGCGGGTCGAGGGAGAACGCCCATGTAAAAAGATTCAGCATGGAGAAATCCACCACTGCCCCCAGTCCTCCCGCCACCAAAAATTTACTCCCCTGCGCAAGGTGTGAACGAATCGACGGATGTTGGATAAGGCGACCGATCATACGGCGACGGGAACGTTATTCCATGCATGAAATGTCTGCGTTAATCCTTCCTGTAACCCTGTCCATTCCAAGGATGCCAAGGTGGGATGTGGCTTCAGCATAGGAATTGTGCGGGGGCGGAGGGATTTTTCAGGATCAAACGTGACAGACATCCCCGGCTTCACCAGAGCGCAAATTCCTTCTGCAAGTTCGCGAACGGTCACAACATCATTCGACGTCACATACTGGATACCGGTCACGCCCGCACTGCAGAGCCGATCGATCGCACGAATCAGATCTTCCACGTACAAAAATGATCGCTCTTCGTCACCGGTTCCCCAGACCTCCAGCACATCATGGTCACGCGCTTTCATCATCAAAGCCGGAATCACGTTCCCATCTTCTGCGAACGTATCGCGCGGACCGTACACACCGACCGGTCGCAGAATGAGTAACGGGAACTGCCGCTGCTTTGCAGCAGTAAACCAGAGCGTTTCGCAAAGAGCTTTCCCCAGCACATACCCATCGACAGACTCACTTTGAGAAAGTGCGACAGGATCCATCGAGGGCGGAATATTTGCTGTGCTGAAAAACGTAACCGGAATCGGATCGCGTTCTTTGAGTCCTTCGATCAGCGCAAGCGTCATCCGCACATTTTCATTGAGCACATCACTGCACTTCGTGCGATGCAGCGTCACGTTTCTACGACAGGATGCCATATGAAACACTTCATTCACCCCCGAAACAAGCGATGCGCAATACAGAGGATCGCGTAAATCCCCCTCCATCCAGTCGATTTCGCTGCGACGCTCAGAGAGTGCACGGTAATTTTCGGATCGCACGGGTACCCGCACCTTAGCCCCGTGATCGAGCAAATATTCTACGAGGAAACTGCCGATGAATCCTGTGCCGCCGGTGACAAGAATATGCCGGTCTTTCCATGAATGTTGCATGAGGAGAGCGTAGCAGAATTTGTAGAAAAGCTAGAAGCCGAAAGCTGGAACCTATAAGCTACGAGCATGTCCACTCAGAAACCCATCCTCTGCATCGTCGGCCTCGGCTATGTTGGCTTGCCGCTCGCTCACGCCTTTGCAAAGAAAGGATACGAAACGCATGGCTACGACATCAGCAGTTCTCGAATAACGGAATTACAGAGTGGCCATGACAGAACATTGGAACTGACTGAGGCGCAGCTGAAAGAGGCTGTGATCCACTTTACCGATGATGCAGCGACGATGAAAAAGGCGGATATTGTAATTCTTGCGTTGCCAACTCCTGTCGATAACAACAATAACCCCGATCTCACGATCGTCGAAAAAGCATCGGAAACAGTGGGGAAGAATCTGAAAAAAGGTGCGATTGTCGTCTACGAATCAACCGTCTACCCCGGCGTCACCGAAGAGATCTGCGGCCCGATTTTAGAAAAAGCATCCGGGCTCACCTGGAAAAAAGATTTTCACCTAGGCTACTCCCCCGAACGCATCAACCCGGGAGACAAAGTGCACACGGTGGAAAAGATTTTGAAAATTGTGGCGGGTGATGACGCAGAAACGCTCGAAACATTGAGCACACTTTACGGGTCGATCGTGACTGCCGGCATTCACCGCGCGCCGAGTATCAAAGTCGCAGAGATGGCGAAGGCGATTGAAAATGCGCAGCGGGATTTAAACATTGCGTACGTTAATGAAATCGCGATGCTCTGCGAACGGATCGGCATTCGCTCGACAGATGTTTTGAGTGCTGCCGGAACGAAATGGAATTTTCTGCCGTTTAAACCGGGTCTCGTCGGAGGTCACTGCATCGGGGTTGATCCGTACTATCTTGTTGAAAAAGCAAAGCAACTTGGAATGCAGACACACGTGATCAGTGCCGGCAGACAGATCAACGACGGTATGAGTCGGTTTGTTGCGGAGCAGATCATACAAAAAATAGCTGTGGCACCATCGAAGGCGCGTGTCCTCGTGCTCGGACTCACTTTCAAAGAAGATGTTCCCGATACCAGAAACAGCAAAGTACATGATGTGATTCGCGCGCTCGAAGAAAAAGGAATCGCCGTCGAAGCGCATGATCCTTTTTTGAGTACGGAGGACATCGCACAGATGGGACATACCGCGGGAGATCTGAAAAATGGACCGTACGATGCAGTGCTACTTCTCGTCGCACACAAAATCTATCGATCCCTTCCTCTGGAAGGAATCCTTGATGCCACAAAAGAATCGGGTGTTATCTACGATCTCAAATCCTGTCTCGACGCTGAAGCAATCCACACTGCCGGACGAACATATCTGTCACTCTGAAAAACTAATGATGATCCCAATAAAAAGACTCTGGCCGGTTCTGTGCGTCGCACTGACTCTTCTTTTTTTGCTGACGCTCACGCTGAAACCGTATCACGGAAATGTCAGTGCGCTGTTTCATCTCGATACGCCAACTGCAGAAACAATAAGTGTGCCAAAGAATTTTATCGTCTTGCAAGCGCCCGGCTACGACGGAGAGCAGTACTATCAAATCGCACGACACATGCCGCTCGTGTTTCAACCGTCGCGTTGGGGGGAAATCGATGCCGTCCCGACTATCGCCTACTCGTACCAGCGTTTTTTACTGCCCTTCACTGCGTTCGTGCTCGCGGGCGGTCAGGAAGTACTGCTGCCATACAGTTTTCTTCTCATTCAGATATTCAGTCTCCTTGCAACATGCGTCGTAATGGTGAAGTTTCGTCCAAAAAAACCTCTCTACGCAATCGCCCTTGCGCTCTGCCCTGCCGCGACCATCGGCCTGCATTTTTCTCTCGCAGAACCTCTCGCGCTGCTGCTTTTTACAATATTTCTCACGCGCTTTACCGCACGCACGTCGCTGCATGCGATCGACATTGTCGTGCTTTCGCTCATCATGCTCTCACGCGAAGTGCATGTACTCTTTTTACTTCCTCTGGGTCTTTATCTTCTCTGGCAGAAAAGATGGAAAGACTGTTTTTTACTCATCATTCCTCTGCTCACCTTCATCTGTTTACATCTTCTGATCTACGGGATTTTCCATGAAATCCCTTTCCTCTGGAGTACAGACAAACACAGTCTTCCCTTTCAGGCGGTGCTGGAACTACTTTCAGGGAAGTACGGATGGAACACGCACACCTATTCATCCATCGCTCTTTTTTTCCTCTTCGTTCTACCCGGAATGGTATGGACGGTATGGAATCTCTGCAAAAAAACGATGGATCCGTTCTTGCCACTCGTCACTCTCTTTTTCTTTGGAATCATGACACTGATGCCGGATCATATTTGGGGATCAATCACATCCATTGGTCGTGTCATTACACCTGTCTACCCGCTCTTTCTGTTACAAGCAGTCGAATGTGATACGCTCAGCGCGAAAATGATTGCGGGTGCGGTCTTGCTTCTTGGTCTGACGATCGGTCTTGCCCTGGCACTTCTCCCCCATGCTTACCTTCTCTCATGAGTAAAAATCTCACTGTCCTCGTTCCGGTCTACAATGAAGAAGCAACTCTCCCGACACTCATGGACGCACTGCACGCAGCGTGCCCCGATGCCGAGGTGATTTACATAGATGACGGATCGGAAGACCGCTCACTCGAGATCCTCCATCGTCTTGCGCGCGCTCAGGATGTGGTCTTAGAAGGAAGACACGGAGGAAAAGGATCTGCGATTCGCCTCGGACTCGAAGAAGCGAAGGGAACATACACCGTGATTCAGGATGCGGACTTGGAATATGATCCGAAGGAAATTCATCTCCTGCTCGATGCAGCACTCTCACACGGACGTTGTGCAGTATTCGGTTCAAGATTCCTGAAACAAAACCCCAATATTTATAAGGGCGCACTCTTTGGAAATAAGCTCCTCACGTGGTGGCTAGATTTTTTGTTTAAGAGCAAGGTGACGGACAGTTACACCTGTTACAAACTACTGCCGACCAATCTCTTTCAGGGACTGAATCTCCGGAGTAATGGGTTTGAACTCGAAGCAGAAATTGCCGCAAAGTGTCTGAAGACCGGTATTGATGTGATCGAGATTCCCGTGAACTATCGTCCGCGTCGTATCGAGGAAGGAAAGAAAATTAACTGGAAAGATGGCATCAAGGGGCTCGTGATGATGACACGTATCCGTCTAGCGCCGTCCCCGCACACTCTCCGCCACGATCCCAAGAGCGAGAATCATCATACCCATAAGCACGCCAAGTAAAAGTCCGAGTACGCTCATCCAATACATGGAAATTACGCCAAACAGTACGGACAAGAGTGCGAAAAGCAAAAAAAGTTTGAGTGGATTGAAATGCGCGATGGACTCCGTCATGAACTGGAGTGTCCTCAGTGAATCACGGATAATTTTCACCTTCGATTTTCCCAAACGCTTTGCATACGAGATCGGAACATAGCGCACTTTTTTGCCTGTAAAAAAATACGCGAGTGTCATGGTGGTCGGCAGGCTGAACCCGTCACACAGCACGTCAAAATATGGAGTGATCTCGGATTTCCGAAATGCGCGCATGCCGGAATTGATATCAGGAATACGTTTTCCCGTCGCGAACTCAGCAAGAAAACGAAACACACGGCGGGCGATGCGTTTGAGTATCTTCCCGCGATATTCTTTTCCTTGCCTCGCACCAACAACCAGATTGTATCCCGCATCAAGTTCAGCAAGTAGGAGCAAAATCGCCTCAACCGGATACGTGGCATCACTGTCCATCATGACAATGCGATCTGTCGTCGCAGCATGGATTCCGTCTTTCACACTTTTCCCAGCACCGAGCGTTATCGCATGGGAGAGAACTTTGATTCTTTTGCTCTGAGCGATCTCAGCCGTACGATCGGTTGAGCCATCGTCTACCACAATCACCTCGGCATCAAAACCAGATGCGTGAATGGTATCAAGAACAACAGCGATACCTGCTTCTTCATTATATGCCGGAAGAAGAATGCTGAAGGAAGACATGGAAGGAGAATCATACGGACGAAAGCGTCTGAGTGCCAGAACTCTTCGTTGCCTGCTACTAAAAACGGATGCACACATGTTCAATACGAACCGCTATACTTGTCCTATGTGTGGCATTGCAGGATGCATCGGCGAAGACGCGGGAGTCATTGAACGAATGACAGACGCACTGGTGCATCGTGGCCCCGATGGCAATGCGATTGTACGCACACACGGATCCTCTCTCGGACATGCGCGCCTTGCGATTTTGGATCCGCGTCCTATTGGCGATCAGCCGATGTGGAACGACGATCACACGGTGGTGATTGTCTATAACGGAGAAATTTTTAACTATCGCGTTCTGCGTGATGAAGAAAAATTCGCCTGTAAAACCGGTACGGATACCGAGGTGATTCTGAAACTCTACGACCGGTATGGAATGAATTTTATACAAAGACTGAAAGGAATGTTTGCCTTTGGGATCTATGATACAAAAACACAGACATGGCACCTCGCACGCGATCCCACTGGCATCAAACCGCTCTTCATCGCCTACCCCAATGGAAAATTGCATTTTGCATCCGAGATGCGATCGCTCCTCACTGCTTTTTCAAAAAAACCTGATCTTCGGATGGAGTCTCTGTCGCACTACATGCGTCTGCAGTATGTGCCGAGTCCGCACACGCTCTGTGAAGGAATCGAATCTTTGCCACCCGGAACAATTCTGCATGCGACACCCACCGGCGAAACCCGTGAGTATTTTTCATCTGATGTTCCGAGTCCCGTCGTCGCATCGAAAAAGGATTTCATGACGCATTTTCCTGCAGTGATGGACAAGGTAGTCACTGATCACCTGATCTCCGATCGTCCCGTGGGAATTTTTTTAAGCGGAGGGATGGATTCTTCGATCATCCTACATCACATGAATAGCCATGCGCAGAAGCCTATTAAAACATTCACTGTCCGGTTTGATGCGACGGAAGAGGAGGGAGCAAAACGTTTCAATACGGATGCGGACCTCGCGAGGCTGACAGCAGCGCATTACGGAACGGAGCATCATGAGCTTCTCCTCACAGCAGATCTCTATCGTGATCATTACAAAGAAACCGCCCGCGCTCTCGACCAACCAAACGCAGACAGCGTCTCTGTTGCGCAGTTTTTGCTCGCACGTGAAGCGAAGAAACATGTCGATGTCGTACTGAATGGAAGTGGAGGAGATGAACTGTTTGGAGGATACCCACGGTACCGCGTCGCACGTGTGTTGCAACAAATCAAGATCTTCCCCGCACCACTGCGTTCTCTGGTCGCACGGATCACGGGACATCCGCACGATGTACTAAGACTGAGGCCCGGCGCAGCACTCGCGGAAAGACTGCTTGCGAGACCGTCTGCAGAAATCGATGTGATCGCAAAAGGCAATTGGTTTGATCCGCATGCGACAACGGATCTCTTTCATGAACGTTTTTCGCATCTCCAAAATGAGGATCCTGTGCGGGCATTTATGGAATTCGATCGTCAGTTGTGGCTCATCGATGAGTCTCTTCGTCTAGCAGACGCGACGACAATGGCGAGCGGCCTCGAATGTCGCGTCCCCTTCCTCGACCCGCGCATCATCGCGTTTTCGCATGCAACACCTGCGCACTGGCATGTGACGATGAAACGAACGAAGGCACTCCTGAAAGACACATACCGATCGATCCTCCCCGATCATCTCTTCACGCTCGACAAGGCAAGTTTCTATCCGCCGCTTGCGAAGTGGATCCGCAGAGAAGCGAGTCCGCTTGTAGCGGAGATGCTCCAATCACCATCAATCAACACACTTTTTAACACAGACAAAATTCGGCAAATCTTTGAAGAGCATCGTTCTTACAAAACGTATCATCTACATGCTCTCTCTTCTTTAATCCAACTCAGCAATTGGTTTGAAACGGTCTATGACGAATCATAATCTCTGCAGTGATACTCAATGACGGAAGAAACCGATCAGTCTTTTTTGTACATATTCGCTGCCAGTTCTTCTCGTGGTAGGAACGGAAAAAGATCGTGCAGCGGCTTTGCTTCCAGAGAACCATCCGGTTTTTTTTCTGACGTAAGTAGCGGTAAAATGTCCTGACGAAATTGGCAGACAATTTCACAAAAAACAGGCCCCGGGGTATCGAGAGTACGACGAATGCAGTCGCGCAATTCGCTTCTGTTTTCACAGCGGATAAAAGGAAGGCCATACGCATGGGCGAGACCGGCAAAAGGCGGAAAGGACACGCCGCTTCCGGTATCCGTCCCGACGTGATGCCCCGAAAAATACGTGTCCTGCGTATTACGAATGCAGGAATAGCCATCATTGTTCAATACAAACAGTTTGATGTTCAGATTATTCTGACGGATGGTCTGTAGTTCGGGTACATTCATATGAAAAGACCCGTCGCCGGTGATACCGATAATCGTTCTATGAGGAGCGCCAAAGGCCGCACCGATCGCAGCCGGAACCGTGTACCCCATGGTCGCAAGACCACCGGATGCAATATAACGCTGTGATTCCTTACATCGAAAAGCCTGCCCAATAATATAAAAAGCGGATCCTGCGTCGGCGACAATCACTTCGTCGCTCTGGAGCATTGTCTGCAATGTGTCCTGAAATTCATAATAATTGACCGGACCATCCGAAAAATTGTGCGGTTCCTTCATGACCGGATACTTGTTTTTCCATACGGTGCATTGGGTACGCCAATCATGATGCAAAACAGAATCCACCTGTTCTGGGATCTTCGCATCGAGCGCCGTGAGAAAGGAAACGATGTCCGTTTTCACTTTCTGGGAAAATCCCAACTTCTCTTTTTGTATCACCGCATCATCGAGTTCAATCTGAATTTTGTAAGCGTCGGGAGCGAATTGGTCCAGTTCATATCCTGTTGTCTGAATATGTAAACTGCTCCCCATGGTTAAGAGCAGATCTGCATTTTGCACTGCGAATGCACCGGGACGATCTCCCTTTACTCCGGGATGTCCGACAAAAAGCGGATGATCATACGGCAGAAGATCAGCTGCCAGTTGCGTGGTGGCGACGGGAATGTTCAGCTTTTCGATTACTTTCCGGAAGAGTGCTGCCGCACCCGCCACTCGGACTCCGTGTCCTGCGAGTAGCACAGGGCGCTTCGAAGTCCGAATACGCTGCAGAATTCCTGTTATCACCTCCTCACTTGGCGGAGCGCACTGCTCTTCATCTTCAGCCGGATCATATGCTTTTTGCAAAGCAGGATCGATACGCGCACCCTGAACATTCAAAGGGACATCGAGCAAAACAGGCCCCGGACGACCGTGCAGCGCCCGATAAATTATTTTTTCGAGTGAGTAGCGTGCAAGAGACGGGTCAGATAAGAAAATGGCCTCTTTGGTGACACTTTTCAGGATGGGAACAATGTCTACTTCAAACGTTCCAAACTGGCGCAGTCCTTCGATGCCTGATCCTCGGATAGATTGATGCGTATTCGTCTGTCCGGTGATGTACAGCACGGGTGCAGAATCCAACCATGCACCCACAACTCCTGTGAGAATATTGGTCGCACCCGGACCGCTCGTCGCATAACACACGCCGAGCGTATGCGTGAGACGTGCATATGCTTCGGCAGCCATGGCACAGGCCTGCTCATGATGATTACAATGATACGCAATGCCCTCAGTGCGACCGACCGCATCAATCAAGTGCATCATGCCACCACCCGACAAAAGGAAAACATCTTTCACGCCGATCTTTTTCAGATGGCCGGCGATGTAATCAGCAACACGCATCATAGAGCTGTGAGAGAAGATCTCATTCTTGCGCACCCTTCCTTTATGGTTTCTTCCGTGCGTGCAAAACAAAGGCGTACGTACCCTTCGCCGGCAGGACCAAAATTCACTCCCGGTAATACGGACACTCCGGCATGTTCCAGCATACGATCAGAAAATTGCTGTGATGTCAGACCCGTATTTTTGATATTGGGAAACGCATAAATAGCCCCTTCAGGCAAAGGACAAGACACACCTGGCAAAGCATTTAATTCTTGTGTAATAACGTCACGGGAGTGCTTGACCAGCTGCACATATGCCTCAATGCGTTCTTGATGCTCAGTCAGAGCACTGATACCTGCGTACTGAATAAAGGGCGGCAGACACGAATAAATGGTTTCGAAGAGCATCGCCATTTTTTTAATGAGTGCTACGGGACCAATGGCATACCCAAGTCTCCAACCGGACATGCAGTACCCTTTGGAAAAACCATTGAGAATAATCGTCCGTTCTCGACACTGATCGTACACACTCGGAGACACATGTGCCTTGTCATACACGAGACGTGAATAGATTTCGTCGCTCAGGAGATACACATCTTTTTCTTCCGCTATACGATAGATCTGTTCGACATCTTCTTTGTCCACTGCCATACCTGTCGGATTGTTGGGAGAATTATGAATGATCAAACGGGTTGCCGGAGTGATAAGGCGCCGAATGTCTTCGGGATGAATACGAAATTTTCCCTGCTCTTCATGCTGTCTGACATTGATATTCCGGACACCCATATAATTAAAAACCGCTTGATAGGTGACAAAACCCGGATCGGGAACAATCACCTCTTCTCCCGGATCAACGACACATCGCACAACACTGTCGATTATCGCATTGGCTGGCATGACCATCACCTGATCCGGTGTCGGACGAAAATGCAAAGACCGTTCGGTATAGTCACAAATGGCCTCCCGCAACTCGAGGAGCCCCTGAGAATGTGCATAGCGAATATGACCATCGTCCAGCGCTTTTTTCGTAGCATCAATAATATGTTGATGGACAACAAGTGTGGAATCACCGATTTCGAATCGGATAATATCTTTCCCCGCACGTTGCAACTCTTGCACGCGTGCCAACAACTGAAACATCGATTGTCCCGTGAGACCCTGTGATTGGCGTGAGAGATGTTTTATACTGATGGATAAGAAGAAGTGACATGCGTTTTGTCAAAATTGATACGCTCTTTCTCCACAACAATAGGGCGATGAAGAACCTGCGTATGAATGGCGCCAACATATTCACCTATAAGACCGATGAAGAGTAACTGCAGAGAGAGGAAGGTAAACCCACCAATGACAAGTGGACCCACTCCCGCAGAAAAATTGTTCCAAAAGAAAAGTTTTGCCAAAAGGTAGGCAAACGCAATGAGAATACCGACACAGGAAAAGAAAAAGCCTGCAATGGTAGCGATTCTTAGAGGAACTTTCGAGTGGCTCGTAATGCCGAGCATCGCAATGTCGTACAACGTATAAAAATTATTTTTAGTGATGCCGCGCTTTCGCGCAGGCTGATGATAGACAATTTTTGTGCTCGGAAACCCAAGCTCTGCGATCAATCCTCTGAAATAGGGATACGGATCATTGATCGTACGAAGGAGTGCAATCACACGACGATCGTAGAGTCCAAATCCGGTAAAATCTTTGACGAGTTCGGTTCCCGATATTTTTGCCACAAGTCGATAGTATATTTTTCGCAGAAGAAAAATCCCAAATGATTCACCGCTGCTCTTTTTAACCCCCATCACGACGGCACTTCCCTCTGCCCATTTTTTGATGAATTCCGGAAGAAGAGTGGGGGGATCCTGCAAATCTGCAACAAGCAAAATAACAGCATCTCCCTGTGCCTGAAGAAGGCCGTAATAGGGCGAACGGATATGACCGAAATTACGCGTGTTTAGGATCACCTTCACCTGAGGATCTTTCGATGCAATCTCGAGTAGAATATCCGCTGTGCGATCTGTGGATGCATTGTCGATGAAGAGATGTTCATAGGAATACTGAGGCACCGTACGCATCACGGCACGCACTTGTTCGTAGACTTCCCGTACATTCAGTTCTTCATTGTAGGTGGGCGTGACAACACTGATGAGCATGCACTCAGGGGGAATTTTGTAGTTCAGTGTACCACCGTACTGTTTTGTGTATAGCCTCAGACAGACCTGTCGTCTGCCGCAGACCCAATTCTTTTTGCGCTCGGGCGGTGGAGGGAACATAGCGCTCACGAGACGTATGGGGATGTGGTTTTTGAGCAATATGTACCGGTACAGGCGGATCAAACGTCTGTGCAACCGTCGAGGCAACGTCAGCGATCGACAGCGTGTCCTCCGATCCCACATTATAAGGTCGTCCCCGTTCTCCCTTTGCAAGAATAGTCCATAACCATATCGCTAAATCCGCAGCATACAAATAGGAACGTTCGGGTCTTCCGTCTCCGCGTATCTGAATCGTTCTGCCATGCAACGCATCACGGAGAAAATTTCCGATTGCAAAAGATCCATGTAGTGGCAAACACGGGCCCACAAAAGCAAAACACCGCGCAATGGGGCCTGTGTCTGCCCACAAACGTTCTGCATCTCGTTTCCCTTGTGCGTATGCAGAATACGTTGCCAGTGGCTGCGCAAGCATTGTTTCATCTTCGGGCATATGTCTGATGTATGCAGGCTGCGTTCCGTAGACTGCTCCGGAACTGACAAACAAACATGTGGGTCGATCCTGTTTTTTGAGACACACAAGCATACGTTCCATACCCTGTACGATCGTGTCATACATGAGTGTGGGTTGCGTCTGATCCAGTGAAACGCTTGCGGCAGTCGCACCGTGAATGATATGTGAATACTGTGTAGTCGGCATGGTAAGAGTGCGTATGTCTCCCTGCACCAATGTGACAGACGGGTGACATGCTATATGCGGCACGTTTTGAGTAAAGGCTTCAGGCGAGCGAGTCAGCACTGAAATATGCGCATCAATGGAAAAAATTTTCGTGCAGTGCAGGAAACTTTCCAGTAACCAACGACCAAAAAATCCCGTACCGCCTGTGATAAAAATATGCGCTCCCCGCAGGTTGAGAAATATCTCATGCGTGTGTCTGCCGATGTCCAGAAGATCTGCAGCGGGCAAAGGATACGACCCCTCCTGTGTTGCCGTAGGAAAAGAGCTTGTCATACACACATATCGGGAAGGCAGCTACGTGAATGGTAGGGCAGAGAAACGAAACACTCAACAGACATGCGTCATTGACAGTGTTACAGATGAAATTTAGTATCATCTTCTATGAAAGTTGTTATTCTCTGCGGCGGTTTGGGCACACGTTTGCGTGAGGAAAGCGAATATCGCCCCAAGCCTTTGGTAGAAATCGGAGGACGACCCATCCTGTGGCACATCATGAAGTTATACGCGCATCATGGGTTCCGTGATTTTACGCTCTGCCTCGGATACAAAGGCAACATGATCAAAGAATATTTTTTGAACTACGAAGCAATGAACAACAATTTCACTATCTCGCTCGGCAAAGAATCTTCCTTGGCATACAAAGGTATCCACGAAGAACAGGATTTCAAAGTCACCCTGATGGATACGGGCATGGATTCTCTGACGGGCAGTCGTATCAAGCGCATTGAAAAAGAAATCGACGAAGATACATTTATGGTGACCTATGGGGACGGCGTGAGTAATGTGAACATAGAAAAGTTACTTGCCTTTCATCGTGCACATGGACGTATTGCGACTGTCACGAGTGTGCACCCTGTTTCACGTTTCGGTTTAATGGATATTGATGCAGAGAACAGCGTCCGTGAGTTTGCGGAAAAGCCGCTGTCCGATGGCTGGGCCAATGCCGGATTTTTTGTGTTCCAAAAAGAAATTTTTCAGTACCTCGATGAAAATCCACACTGTATTTTGGAAGATACCCCACTGAAAAAACTTGCCGCAGACGGACAGCTCATGGCATATCAGCATGATGGATTTTTCTATGCAATGGATACCTATAGAGAATATCTGCATTTGAATGAGCTCTGGAATTCCAACAAAGCGGAATGGGCTGTGTGGAAAAAAGAATTCCAACACACACTATGACGACTATCACATCTTCTTTCTGGCTCGATCGTCCGACTCTTGTCACAGGAGGGACTGGTTTGGTCGGCGGATGGCTGGTGAAGAGCCTGATCGAAAAAGGAGCGACTGTGGTGTGTGTGGTCAGAGATTGGGTCCCCCACTCCATTCTTTTGAGCTCCGATCTTCAGAAAAATATCATCATCGTCCATGGAGATATCACGGACCAATTTTTTCTGGAACGCGTTCTGGCAGAATATGAAATTGCAACTGTTTTCCATCTCGCAGCACAAACGGTTGTCGGGATTGCCAATCGCTCTCCCATCTCTACGTTTGAAAGTAACATCAAGGGAACATGGGCACTGCTCGAAGCCTGTCGACGGAGTGCTCTGACAAAGCAGATTATTATTGCATCTTCGGACAAAGCCTATGGCGATCAGGAACATCTTCCTTACGACGAAAGTCATGCATTGCAGGGCAGACATCCGTATGACGTGAGTAAATCGTGTGCGGATTTGATCGCCCAATCCTACGCAAAAACTTTTCATCTTCCGGTGGTTATCAGTCGCTGCGGAAATTTTTACGGAGGAGGAGATCTCAACTGGAACCGCATTGTTCCCGGCACCATTCGCTCTCTTCTTCGTGGCCAAGCCCCAATCATTCGCTCCGATGGAACGTATGTGCGTGACTATTTGTATGTCGAAGATGGAGCAGCTGCCTACGTCACTCTCGCAGAAAAATTGGCTTCGAACGAAGAACTGCGCGGACACGCGTTCAATTTTTCTTATGAAGAACCTCTGAGTGTCACGGCACTTGTCGGGCAGATTCTGAAGTGCATGGCCTCGGATGTCGTCCCTGTTGTCCAAAATCAGGCAAGCAATGAAATACACGACCAATATTTGTCGGCTGAAAAAGCGAGACGGATGCTCGGCTGGACACCCTCTTTTTCTTTGGAAAAAGGTCTTCGAAAAACGGTAGAATGGTATACCGATTACTTTGCAAAACACTCATGAAAACAGACGCCCAACTCCGAGAAGAAATTCGCGGGCTGGTTGCCGAGTATCATCATGCTCATTTTGAAAAAAATGAACCGTTTATTCCCGGAAAAACTCCCGTACCGGTCTCCGGAAAAGTGTTCGACGCACTGGAACTGCAGACACTCGTCGATTCGTCCCTCGATTTTTGGCTCACGACCGGACGCTTCGCCGCTCGTTTCAAAAAAGATTTTGCAAAATGTATGAATGTGAAACACGCGCTACTCACGAACTCCGGATCATCGGCAAATTTGCTGGCAGTCGCAGCGCTCACATCGGAAAGTTTGGAGTCCGATCGGCTGATGCCGGGAGATGAAGTCATCACGGTCGCAGCCGGTTTCCCGACAACGGTCAATCCTATTGTGCAACACCAACTGATTCCCGTATTCGTCGACGTGACTTTGCCTACGTACAATATCGATGTCACTCAGCTGGAAAAAGCACTGAGTCCGAAAACAAAAGCTATTATGGTGGCACACACTCTGGGCAATCTCTTTGATGTACAGGCGGTCGTTGATTTTGCGAAAGCGCATGATCTCTGGCTGATTGAAGATACCTGTGATGCAGTGGGATCAACCTACAAAGATCAAAATGCAGGCACATTCGGCGATCTTGCAACTGTCAGTTTTTATCCGGCTCATCATATTACAATGGGCGAAGGAGGTGCGGTGCTGACGAATGATGATCAATTAAAAACCCTTGTCTCCTCCTTCAAGAACTGGGGAAGGGATTGCTGGTGTGCTCCCGGCGCCTGTAATACCTGTGGCAAACGTTTCGAGTGGGCGCTGGGTGATTTGCCCTATGGATATGATCATAAATATATTTTTTCTCATATCGGCTACAACCTGAAAATCACAGATATGCAGGCTGCCGTCGGCTATGCCCAGTTATCCAAACTACCTGCATTCATAGACATGCGTCGAAAAAATTTCCGTACGTTGCACGCAGGATTACAGGATCTGCAAGATTTTTTGATTCTGCCGGAAGCAACTCCACATTCAAATCCCAGCTGGTTCGGGTTTACGATCGGCGTCAAAGACGACGCACCTTTCACACGCAATGAGCTTGTTGGGTATCTGGAAAAACATCAGATCGCCACTCGCATGCTTTTCAGCGGAAATCTGGTACGACA
>CALREJ010000021.1 GCA_943355155.1 Candidatus Peribacteria bacterium | reverse complement strand
GTTTGAGAAAGCCGTGCACGATATAAGGCTTCGAGCTGATCTCTCTTGGAACGTGTAAACTTGGCCATACGGTAGGTGGGGAAAGGAGTAGACGCCTTCCCTCCTACCGTACTTGAAGATTTCTATGCGTTTGAGATTTCAGTTCACGTTCTCTTGAATTTGACAAAAATAAAATGTAGTATATATACATGAAAAGAACTACTCATATAGCTGAAGAACTAAGGGGGGAGACGAGCCTACAAGAGGAAATTGAACGAGCTAAAAAATACCCTGAGGTAGAAGACTCTATTGGATCAACAATAGAATCATTGAAAGAGCTCCTCAAAACAGAAGCAGAAAAAAATATTCAAAGAATGATAAAGAAGTTTCGTATGGCACTTTCGTCTGCCGAAAAAAATGCAATTCAAAATAATGAGTTGCCATTAACAGTACGTGTTTCTGCATGTAGAAAAAAAGAAGATTTTTTGAAGTTATTCCAAGTGCTTGGCATACCAAGTGATAAATGGGAAAATTGTGGCTGGCTTCAAAAGAATGATTATATAGGAATCGTAAAAGCAATTGGAAAGGATTCCCGTTTTAAAGATATCTATTGGAAAGGATTTCTGGAATTCATGGGCAAGAAAACTGAAGCGCCGATGACAGAGCGCATTGCTTCGTGTAAGACCTCTGCCGATTTTCTGAAATTATTCCGTGCATTGGGAATTAAAGGGGATGAATGGAAAAGTTCCAATTGGTTAGATCAAAATGGTTTTGCAGGCGTTTATCTTGCCCTCAAGAAGGGTCATCGTTTTAAAGATGTCGGGTGGAAAGGATTTCTGGAATTTATGGGCGAGAAGATTGAAATACCGCTCACAGAACAAATAGCTTCTTGTAAAACGCCTTCGGGTATTCTGAAATTAATCCGTGATTTAGGAATTAAAGGAGACGAGTGGGAGAGTGCAGGATGGCTTCAATCAAATGGATATTGCGCATTGTATTCGGCAATTAAAAAACACCCTCTGTTTAAAAAAACTTTTTGGCCTGGTTTTTTGAAGTTCATGGGCAAAGAAGATGCAGTTTCGCCAAAAAAACAAATAACAGGCTGTAAAAATAAAAATGATTTCCTGAGATTATTTCGCAGTTTGAAAATTGATAAAGAGAATTGGATGAGTGCCTTTTGGTTACAAAGAAATGGGTTTAGCGGTTTATATTCTGCCATTGTGAACGATCTGCGATTTGAAAAGAATGGATTCAAGGACTTTTTGAGATTTATGGGAATAGAAATTAAAGTACCCCTTAGAGAACGTGTAGCAAGTTGTAAAAAACCTACACAATTTTTAAAGCTTTTTCGAGAGTTAGGTCTTGAGAATAGTGAATGGGAAAGCGGACTTGAAAGTAAATATTCAAATTTGTACCAAGCGATTATTCATGATCTTCGTTTTGCGGAGGATAAGATTGCTGGATTTTATATATTTATGGGTGTGCTAAAAGAAGAAACTATGAGTCAAATTATTGCAAAGTGTGTGACTCCTGATGATTTTCTCCAATTATTTCATGAACTTGATATTCCAAGAAATGCCTGGAGAAGTTCTCATTGGCTCGAAAAGAATGAACGTGTGTCAGTGTATCTCTCAATCGTTCGTAATCCTCGTTTTCAAGAAACAAAATGGCAGGGTTTTTTACAATTTATGGACTATGCAGAAACTGATAAGCATCTAGAAAATATTTCAAAATTAAACCTGGAAGAACTCTTCTCCATTTTTGCCGATCGTCCTGCTCAGATGAAGTTATACCTTCAAGCTAACTATCCGAGTATGACCGTGCAGGAGATTGATCAACTCATCCTTCAGGGCTTCAAATCTTTCTTTGGAATTTCACAAGCTAAAGATGCTGAGTATCAAAAATATAATGAGTCCCTCCCTCCCATCCGTCTCAAAAAATCTCTCCCTGAAAAAACAAAGAAGCCAACTATTATTATTACAGGCACAGCCAAGGACGCTCATTATATTTATCTTTCTGGAACAGGTAGTAGGCGATGCAAAGTCGATAAGAATGGACACTTTGAAGCGATCGTTCCTTTGCGAATTGGCAAAAAAAATGAAATCTTTCTCACAGCTGTTCATCCCACAAACAGGCAACGCAGCCCTCTCTTCCCACTTGCGATTGACCAATGCGGCGAAGTGGATGATGTCCAGGAGCTTATTCGACTACTCTCCACTATGGGCAATGATGTTATGGATTCCATCACACTTGATCCAGGGAAATATGAACATATTCAATCTCGTCTCAAGCATGTCCTAATACGAAAGTTCAGCAAAAACTTTGACGAAGGGGAGCGCTATATTCGTAGTAAGATAGATGGAAATCATAGTCGTGTAATCAAACGGATGCTTCGAGAAATCCTTGCCGAATTCCGTGATATTGATCAGACCGATTTTCCGAATATTCGCTCAGAAGAACCTCTCTATCTTTTTCAGAAATATTGCGCATTACTCATTCAGAAACAGATGGAGCAAGGCAAGCCTGGTGTGATTTTAGCGAATGATCCGGGCCTTGGAAAAACTCGAACGGTCCTAGCTGCAATCAATGGCGAGGATGCTGTTATTGTTGCGCCCAATAGCGTTGTAAGCGGGTGGAGTGAAGAAGCTGCTAAATGTATGAAAAACCCCGATCTTTTAGTGATGCAAGATATGCCTCATGCGACCCGTATGAAAGTCTTAAAAGAAAGCAAGGCACGTCACCGCGTTACAAACATTCAGTTCGTACGGAAACACATGGATGAAGAGCGCTTTGAATTACTTGCGAACGAAGACACAGTTGTTGTGCAGGATGAAGCACATTCGAGAGCAAATCTTCAATCTGACCAAACTAGGGGAATGCAAAAACTTTCCAAGATAGGAAAATTCCAGCTTCTGATTTCCGCGACGCCCTTTAAAAATAGCAAAACAGTATGTAGAGTTTTGCATACTCTTTATCCTGATCGTGAAGAATTTAGCAGTGACGCAGCCTTCGAGAAGGCATTTCCAAGCAATGATCCAAAAGCATTACAAATGTTAAATCTTTTACTCGAAGAGGATGTGATCCGCTTTACCAAAAGAGATGCACTTGAGGAGATGGACCCTAATATTCCTATAATTAAACAGTATCACAAGCTTCCACGCAAAGAACATATTCCACCGGAAGCTATTGGAGAATTTGAAATGTCTCAAGAACAAGCTTATGTAATCTATGAAATGTTTCTTAATTGGGCAAAGTGGACGAAGAAATATGGTAAGTATGTTCCAAAAGACAAAGTGGCACGCCTAGATCACATGCGCAATGGCGATGCGCTTAGTAAGCGTCATGCTTATCGTCAGGTTATCAATAATCCTGAGTACATTGGCCTAGATGGTGTGAGCAATACTAAGGCACGTCTTATGCAGAGTATCGTTGAAAAATCTATTAGAGAGGGCAGAAAGGTTGAAATTTTCTGCGCTTACAATGCTCAAGCAAATCTTTATGCAGAAATTCTCAAACGATATAAACCCGCACTCTATACAGGTGTTACGAGTGATCAAGGATGGAAGAAAGATGGACGCGGACGACCACAATTTTTTAGAAAGAATATTCACGGTCAATGGGAATTTGATAATTTCGGCTATTTAATTCCCGACTCTGAAGGTGAGCCCATTCTTTCGATGGACTATGAACGCCTTAGTTTCCAGAATGCACCTGAACGAAAAGTCATTATTGCGACGTATGCTGCGGGAGCCGTTGGTACAACTTTCACAGCAGCAAAAACTGTTATCAAAGATGATCTACCTCGTGATTGTATAGAGGATGAACAATCCGATGATCGCACCCACCGTATCGACCATGAACATCAAACTCACCATACAGTGAAGCATTATCATCTGATTAGTCGTTATCCACAGAAATTCTTGAATGCAATGAAAAAGAAGTGGGTAGTCAAACAGGACGATGGTACTTATAAAGAATATGAGAGTAAGGAGGTAGCACAACAAGCCGCTAGGAAATCAGAAGCAGATGTAGCTACTGCATATGAAATGTTCTTTGAACAAAGAACGTGGGACGAAGTGCATTTTGAAAACCTTCGGATACAACGACAAATGATGCATCTCATTCTTGATGGCATTGCGGATGAAAGTGTTCTTACTGAAGATCAGAAGAAACTTCGTGGTATTGATGAATAATTTGTATAAATAATTTATTCATGGCTCCCCCGGCTGGATTCGAACCAGCAACCCCCTCGTTAACAGCGAGGTGCTCTACCATTGAGCTACAGGGGAATGTTCCAAGATGTGAGATGAAGCGATGATCACCCGATCGAGCTTTCTTATCTACAACGCCTCGCAAGCGAGGCTTGGCATTGTGCTACAGGGGAATATACCTACTTCTTCTATAAACAAAGCCTGCAGAGTGTAGCAATCTCTGACTAATTCTCAAGGCTGAGAAAGTGTCAGCTTTAGTCATAAGCTGTCTTTTGGCCGCTATTAGGTCTTTGAACCACCAAACCAAGAGCCCACTGTGTTTCTGAAGAAGCTGCCAATACTTCTTATTCCATCAAACACACCGCGGGTTTTTTCTTCCGTTTTCGGCATGACGATCGAATCTAATGGATCTTCAAAGCCAGCAACTTTTTTCCGTGCTTTCAGTGAAATTTCATTTTTGCGATTTTCTTTTCGCTTCTTCCTAAGTTCTGCATACAGCCTTTTATACTTTTTCATTTTTACCGTATCCCGATTTTTAGGATCTAAAGCTATTTCAGCATTGAAGAGTTCTTCGATTTCTCTCATCCAATCACCGATCTGGTTATTCTTCACTGTTAAATCCAAACTGCCACCTTCTGCGATTGGTTTTGCGATCAGATTCGCGACCACATCCTTCGCCCGAGACTTGCATACAATTTTTGTTCGAACCGCGTCTGGCAATGCGGAAAGAGCGGCCTGAAATTCTGGACTTTCCATTGCTTCGTTTGCTTCGTGAGTGGTTGCTGTTAATCGCAAAGGATTTCCTGAAGTCTCAAGTAAAGCTGCAAGATAAGGATCTTTCTTACATTCTTCTATCACTCTAAGTAGTTTTTCCTGCGAATCGATTCCCAGACTTTGACCCCCTAGTACACCTTGAAACAGCCTTTCCTTAAATGGACTTCGCTTGGGGGGACTGTTTGCAGAGTCAGTCACACTTCCAGAAGCAAGAACAGAAGCAAACATTGCTGTTGTGTATTCACGGGCCTGCCTAAATTGCTCTGTGATCAGGCCAAATTCTCGATGATGTCTATTTTCTTCAGCCACTGAAATAGCTGTCGGCGTGGCATCGATCGTTGCTTCGAGATTCATAGAACTAGTGAAAGGATTTCCATCTTTTCACGCAATCTGTTCTGGCACAAACAAAATCTCCTCGAAATTCATGACACTCATTTTTTAAACACACTGCGCATCGTCCGTTCAGGCAGTTTTTTGAGGTGCGGAAAGACAGACGTGATCCACTCGATATCATCTTCCCGCAGGAGCCCCAGATACGCGACGAAGATCGCTAGAGAGAAAGAACCGGCGTCCATGAGGATCAAAATACCGCCATGGAAGAAGAGGCCGGCGATGAGCAGGATTCTTTTGAGCGGAAAGCGCGGCAATTGCGGCGGGAGCAAATCTGTGAGCCAGCGCGGGAAGAGGAGGAATATCCACAGCACTTCAAAGAGCAAACTTAACCAGTCGATGAGCGGCGCCAACGGCATGAGGAAATTCAGATGCGAAGGATTGAATCGGACGAAAAACGGATGATGTAGTGTGACTTGCACGGCCGTACCACGGATCCACATGCTGCCGAGAAGTTTGTACCAGAGCGACGTGCCGTAGAGGACGATCATCTGCCAAAGGAGTAATCGGTACGGCCACTGGGGCATCGTGAGTGGCGGGAGCAGAGACTTTGTTTTTGTGAACGACATTTTTTGCATCATCCATCTCTTCACGGAAAACGCATCGATGCTTGGCGCGATCATCAGAATAAATCCGATGTTGCGAAGTAAGGTGTCGCCGCCTCCGAGGATCAAGGTGTTTCTTTCGTGGAAAGAGAAAAGGAGAAGGACGCTGATCACTGTGGTGAGGCGTGGGAAGATGCCGAGCATCATCAAAAAAAGTGCGCCGAGGAAAAAAAGATAGAGGTTCCATACTGCTTCCGGACTCTGCACAAACGAAAAAACCGTAAACCAGTAGGTGCTTCTGAAAATTTCGTGTGCGGTATCGGGGGTGATGATGCCTGTGTCACTGTAATAGAGTGAGACGTTCTTCCACTGGAAAAGAAAAAAGACAAAGACCACCAGTGCCCAAGCCGCGCGCATGAATCCAAAACCACTCGCGGTTTGCCTCGAGAAGAAAAATGATTGGAGTGAAGAAAGGAATGTCATATTTTTTTGGAAACGGGGGGGCAGGAAATTTCCATGGCACTCACACGGTTGGTTGGTCGCCACGCACTCCATGTGCTGCCGGAAACGGGATATTTCAGGAAAGGCAGGTCGTACCATTTCTCGACGATTCTCACATGTGTTCCGGACACGAGATGAAAATCTTCACAGCCGAGTTTCTGCATAAGCCGAATTTTCGTTCCGTCTTTGCTGTGGCTGTCCGTTTCGAGGATATTACTGAACAGTTTGTATGTCGTTGCGCGCTCCCAAAAAGGGACGCTCGTCCCGTCGAACGTTCGCAGAGCGTGCCATCCGTCTTCTCGTTGTGTATCGATACGTCTCTCAGTCACGCGCCGGAGCGGGTCGGGGGCAAAGAGATTCCACAGTTGCCATTGGCTTGTAGCATGGATGTACGGAGTGATGATGGGGAAGAAAAGCGTACGTGCCGAAGTTGAAAAAGAATCACTCGCTTCCCGCGGGATCGCAAAGGTTGCGACGGCAAACATATGCCACAGACAAAAAATAATCACGAATGCCTGTCCGATTGTTGTAAGACTGCCGGTTCTTTGCTTGGTCTTCTTTTTCATTTTTTGGGACTGTGTTTCAAAATCACGATCTCGCGACCAACCAGTTGGTCCGGACGGCGATAGAGAAGGGAAGGATGAGTGGGATGATCGCTCGCGACTCCGGCCGGTAGCACCGCGCGGTATCCAAGGTCATGTATTTCCTTCCATGTCTTTTCGAGAAACAGCGAACCGGTTTTCAAAAACCACACGGGGAATGTGGCGACGACGGGCACACCGGGGAGTGTCGCGGCTGCATTTTTCAGGAAACCAATTTCTATCGCCTCGCACTCCGTGCGCATTTTTGCAGCGTCTTTCGCAGTCGGGCGATCGGTGAGACTGGGACCGAGCGTCGTTTCTGTGACGATCACATCTATGTCCTCTTTCAGCTCAAACGGTTTCGTCGCGTCCTGTTTCCAGACGACACTCGGCACGTCACGCTTTTTGATGTCTTTGATTTTTCGCAGCCATTCGAGATTTTTCTCGGTGCCGTTCACGGCCTTCAGCGACATATCCGATGCAAAAATCGGCCAACCTCGCAGAACTGTTTCCATTGGGATCACTCCGGTGCCGCAGAAGGGATCAAAAATCACGAGCGTTTTTTTTGCTTTTGGGTTTTCACTTCGTACAATCCACTCCCCGAAATTGAGCAGCATCTGCGCAAGTTTTGGCGGAAGCAGACCCACCCGCGTATCGCGCACCGGTTTTTCCATGTCTCGCTGGGTGTAGCTGTCGGGGTCCTGCACTGCGACGGTTCGCCCGATCCACAGAAAATCTTTATCCCCAAGCAGCACCAGCTCGCATCCCTTTTTCCCTTCGACAATGCCTGTGTCATGAAGGAGTGCCGACACCGCAGGCTTATTTTCATTTCCAACATAGCGCACGGCACGTCCTCCTTTTTTCAGTGCGATTTTGCAGTCGCGGTAGAGCGCGTGGACGACGGATTTTTGGACACCATACGCGCGCAGACTGAACGTCACTTTTCCTTTTACAGAAGTGTTTTCCTCGGTGATGATGTGTGGAATATCTTTCAGGGTCGCGCTGTCGCTACTCACTTTTTTTGCGAGCAGAAAGACCCCTCCCCAGTTTGTCAGTTGTTTCATTTTTAATTCTGCTTCTGTTTCAAAAATGGCGATCGATGTGCCGATCATCCTCTTGAAAGCAAATCCGGGCACCGATGCGTGAAGCTCGGCAAGACTGATGGCCGGATGATTCCCGAGGAAGGCGCAGTAAGAAAAGGAAGGCATAGAAAAGGAGTTGCCCGTAGCATAGCGCGCGATTAAGCGACGGGAAGCGGTTCAGTCTGCTTTTTTCCGTCTTTCGCAACAGTAATCTGCGGCCAGATGGAATAAAGAAGCAGCGTCACGATCAATATCGTCACGGGCATCACATGCACCAGTCCTCTCGCATAACCGGTTTGTCTGAGCGCTTCGCCGGAGAGACTTGTAAAAAGATACAAAAGACCCTGTCCGACGTAGATGATCAGAAAATATGCGGTCGGAATAAAAAGGATGGTGAACGCTGTGCGAAAGCGTCGCCACAGAAGAACGATGAAGAGCGGGAAGAGAAAGAGCCAGTTTCCCTCGAAAAACGTATTCACAAAAATCGAATAGAGAACGTACCGCTGCCAACCGATCGCGAGGCTGCCAATTGCTTTGCCGTTTCCGAACGTGAGCCCATTCATCCATTTGAAGATGAGCCACGGAGCGGCGATCAGCGCAAACGCACCAATGTACCAGAGCACTGTTCGTCGGAGTTCTTTTGAGGACAGTGTTGCGTGCATCGACATCCACCAGAGTGTCAGTGCGGTGATCAGAATCAGTGGTGGCAGAAACACGACGGTTCCCTCATTTTTCGTAAACGGCAGGAGAGCCATACAGAGCGCCGCGATCCGCAAAAATGATCCGCGCGATTCCGGAAGCTTCGCATGCACCGCGGCAAAAAGCATACTGACCGCCGCGAAAATATGGACCGATAAAAACGCGTCCGCGTACGCGCTCACGCCATGCATCAAATAGAGCGGCATACAGCCAAGGAGATACACCGAGAAGAGTGCCCATGCGTGCGTCGTCTGCCGTCGCACTGCGAAATAGAGGAGCACTAACGCTGCGATGTACCACACGAAATGCACGCCGTTCACGACACCTTCCGTCCACTCTCCATTTAGATTCGCGAGCCAGACTTTGATGAGCGGAATCGTCGGCGGGTACGAACTCACGCCAAATTTTGATGTGTCAGCGTTGGCGCCGGGAAGAAGAAACGTAATTGCCCGATCAACGTAGAAAACTTTGCCGCGCAGATTCCAGTTACTGAAAGTGTCGTCGAAATACGTGGGGGTCAGCAGCAGAGAGACAACGCCGAGCGTCACTGCTTTGATCGAAATCCACGCGACGAGCGTTGAGAGCAGAACGATCATCCATGGACGTTCTTTTCTGTGATGCGTCTCCGGTATTTTTTTGGAAAGAAGCGGGAGCGCGTGTTGCTGCAGACAGACGATGGTGAGGAGCAAAGCCAGCGCACACTGCACACCGAGAAACAGCGGGAGTGTGAGCGCAAGTTTTGTCAGTATATGCACGGCAAACGTGCAGTACATCGTGAGCGTCAGGCCAACGACACATCCGAGCATGATCCGCTCAACGCGCGCAAGGACAGGAGCTTTCCTTTCGAGAAGAAGTAGCAACAGCGTTCCGGAAATCGTCGGGAGAATCAGGCCGATGAAATAGGTAGGGATGTACATCATGGGATCGCAAAAATAAAAGTACCGAGTGCGGGCTTTGCGAGAATTTCTCCTGCGGCAGTGAGGACTTTGCCTTCTCCGTCAATCAATCTCCCCTCAGCGTCGACAGTGATATCCGGCCGTTCCACGACGATCCAGAGTTTCACATTTTTCGTGTCATCTTCCTTATGAATCGGGAGACTGGGGTAACTCGCGTAACGCAGTATTCGGAAAAGAGGAGAATCTTTCGGTTCGATCACCACGTAACGATCATACTGCTTAAGAAAAGGAATCAACGTGTCGGCAAAAGCATTCAGTTGCCCGTTGTCGCGGAGTGATTTTTTCTCAGGTGCCTGCAGAACATACTGACGAATATCCCTCATTGCGTACGCGATCTGTTCCATGCCCATGCGTAGATCAAACAGAATCCAGAGAGCAATGAAGGTGATAATCATCACCCGTCCCGCCTTTCTTTTTCCCGCATTTTTTTCTGTGTACACGATCAGTGCAGACACAAAAAGTGCGATGAGCATGATCAGGTAAAAGAGCCTCGTCGCAGACCATGAAGGCGGTGGCTGACTGTCAAAAAGCGTTGCTCTCGCATGCGGTTCAAATGCCAGAAGCGGACCCCACAGAAAATTGATCGAATAGGGTTTGAACGTATCGAACGTCCAGAAACTCTTCCATGCCTCCGCCATTTTTTCTGCTACGGAATATTTTTCCCATGTGATCGATTGCAGTGTCACATCCGCCTGCGCACCGAATCCGATACCAAATTCCGTGGTTTTCCAGTTCCATGTGTCATCGTCGCGCAGCGAAAGTGCGATGTCCTTCTCGCCGGCAGGAATCAGAAAATCCATCTGCCCTTGTGTATTTGTTTTCGTATTCCACACAAGCCCGCCATTCGAAGGTTTTTTAGAAATCGTATGGAGACGAATCACATCTGCGTCAAATGGGATCGGCGTATCCCACGAGAGCACACCGTCTTCTGTGGCGGCAATATGCAGACCACTCGGCGTTTGTTCAAGAGAGGAGAGTCGGTAGGAACCTGTGGGTGGCGTCCCTCCTTCACGCAATTCCCACGTTATCTCCTCCATCGCGTGAGAGGCGGGAATAAAAAGAAAACAAAGCGCAGTTGTGATCAAAAACCGATAAAGCACGCACGCAGTGTACCCCCATTACGAATCAAGGATAAGATTGAAAAATTATTTTCTCTCTATCGCTACCATAATCTCCGCCGGACCTCCGCTCACAACTGCTTTGATTCTCCGTACTCCTGCACTGCTCGATTCCTCTTTCTGGATCTTAAAACCGCCAAGCATTCCCGTCCGCGCGACATGCGGGCCGCCGCAGATTTCTTTGCTAAATACCGCGCCGTCTCCGACTTTTCCAGATCCTGCATTTTTGGCTTCGGAATCACCCATCACATAGACCTTCACTTCGCTGCCATACCGATCATCGAACACCCCGATCGCTCCTTCCTCCTTCGCCCCATCGACCGTTGTGACGTGATAGGTCACGGGCAAATCTGCCTTGATTGCTTCATTCACTAACTGTTCAACTTCTGCAATTTGCTCCGGCGTCATCTTGTCCGTGTGATTGAAATCGAAACGAAGTCTCTCGGCCGTGATATTGCTTCCTTTTTGTCCGATGTGATTTCCAAGGACGCGATGCAGTGCGGCATTTAAAAGATGCGTCGCTGTGTGGAGCTTGGTTGTTTCGGCAGAATTATCGGCGAGGCCTCCCTTAAACTTTTGTTCTGCTCCTGCACGCGAAAGGGTTTGATGCGCTTCGAAGGCTTTTTTGAAACCTTCAATATCTACATCTAACTTGTTTTCGTGAGCGAGTTCTTTAGTAAGTTCTATTGGGAAGCCATATGTGTCGTATAAATGGAAGGCAGTAAGTCCATCAATTTTTTTGCCTTTAACTTCGCTTACAACTTTTGAAAATCTTTTCATTCCTTCTTCGATCGTTTTTCCAAATTGCAGTTCTTCATTACTTAGAGTTTGGAAGATTTCATTTGATTTTATTTTTAATTTTTCATATACGTTTCCGTATTGTGCAATAACTTCGGCAGCTACTTCTGTTGAAAAATTTCCATTATAATCAATGCCATTATTGCGGGCAGATCGTATTGCTCTACGAATGATTCGTCGCAGTACATAGCCCTGATCAACATTCGAAGGATGTACTCCATCTGCGATCATAAAAGTCGCAGCTTTCAAATGGTCAACAATAATTCTTTCATTTCTTGGTTTTTCTACATTCCAAAATTTAGTGGCATCTTCACTTTTACTAGGATGATTAGGATCATCTGATACGTGAATAATTCTCGAGGAAATGACGTGCGACATTTTTTGTACTTTCGCGAGAATCGGCGCCATTAAATCCGTCTCATACACATTGCTCACACCTTGCAGCACCGCCGCAACTCTCTCAAGACCCATTCCTGTGTCGACGTTTTGCTGTGTGAGAGGAATAAATTTTCCTTCCTCGTTTTTGTTGTACTGCATGAACACATCGTTCCAGATTTCCATCCAGTTTGGGTCATCGTTTGCGGGGTTACTTCCTGCAGGAGGAAGATCGGAATTTCCCACCCAGTAAAACATTTCTGTATCAGGACCACATGGACCTGTAACTCCCGCTGGTCCCCACCAGTTTTTGGCTTTCGGAAGGAATCCGATGCGCTCGCGTGGAATTCCACATTTCTCCCAAATTCCCGCTGACTCTTCGTCGCGCGGAGCGTCGGTGTCACCCTCAAAACACGTCACTGCCAATTTTTCGATTGGGATTTCCAATACTTTTGTCAGGAATTCAAAACTCATTTCGATCGCACCTTGTTTGAAGTAGTCACCGAGTGACCAGTTGCCGAGCATTTCAAAAAGCGTGAGGTGAGAATTGTCTCCGACTTCGTCGATGTCTTGCGTGCGCACGCAGCGCTGTACGTCCGTCAGTCTGGTTCCCGCAGGATGTTTTTCGCCCATCAAATAGGGGACGAGTGGGTGCATGCCGGCGGTTGTGAAGAGCACGGTTGGGTCATTTTCGGGCACGAGTGGCGCACCGGAAATAATCGCATGACCTTTGCTCCGGAAAAATTCCAGATACGCACTTCGCAGTTCATCGGTCGTCATTTGTCTCATAAAAATAGCAAGCAGGAGCCAAAATGTCTTATGCGGGCGTGTCCCGATTCGCCCATAGTGTACACGGATGTGCGTAAAAATGAGAATATGCCAATGGAAAGCATTTAATTTGTTTAATAGCTGATTCTCGATCACGACATTGCCCTAGCCAAGATTTCAGTTTTTTGCTATACTGTCTTGATACATCAATAACACCTTTGAACACACATACACTTCTCCACAAGGCACAGAACATTGTGAAGCTCATCGCACTTCCCGCTTTCGTGCTTTTTGTGATCTTCGTCCTCGGCGCCGTATTTTTTGAGCGGGCGCAAATTTTGACACAACTTCAGTGCAGCAGCACGCAGAGTGTGTTTTCCCCGATGCTCTTTTTCCTCGTTGCGCTCGTAGGTGTGTTTCTTGCGACGTACGTTCTTGTGATTCTTCGTAATCACGAAATCAATGCACTGAAACAACTCGAGGCCAATCGCGACGCCCTCTTAAACCTCACGACCCATCAACTCGGCATGCCGCTTGCGACGTTTAAGTGGTGGCTCGAGATTTTGCGCGAAGGAACAGATACGAGTCCCGCCGAAAAAGAAGAGGCGTGTGATCAGTTGCAAGAAGGGATCGTGCGGCTCGATCAGATCATCAATTCCCTTGTGTCCGCGACACATTTGCGTGATGGACAAGTGCACTATGAGGCAGGTGATATTTCACTTCTCGAGGCAGTAGACTCCGTAAAAAAACTCACAGCCATGCAGTTGAAACATCGCACCCAGACACTGTCTGTTGAGCTTCCTTGCGATCTTCCCACTCTTCATGTTGATGGCAAATTGCTCGAAGGAGTGATCCGCGAAGTCGTCGAAAATGCGTCGTTCTATTCGCCAGAAGGCACCATGATTCATCTGCGTGCACGCAAAGCATACTCACGTGTGCAGATCGAAATCGAAGATCACGGACACGGAATTCCGGCTGAAGACATCCCCAATATTTTTAAGAAATTTTCCCGTGCGTCGAATGCCAATGGATATAAACCCGCCTGCACCGGACTCGGACTCTACATCGCGAAGGGGATTATCGAACGCGCGGGAGGATCGATGTGGCTGAAAAGTGAACTCGACCGTGGAACAACAGTCTTTATCAATCTGCCTGCCGCAGAATCATGAGAATCTCTCTCTGGAAACGCTGGCCCATCCTCTTCCTCTCGATCATGATCGCAGTGGGAATCTCTGTGCTCGGTGCTGCCTTTTTCATGCGCGCGCGCGACACGATGCAGAAGCAAGTTCGTGCGCGTCTCGAAGTGACAGCCGGTGCCGCAGCGCTCTACATCAAAGGCGAAATGCTCGATGGCATCCAAAGTACCAAGGATGAAACAAAACCCGAGTTTATCGAACTCGTGAGATTGCTTGGATCGATGCGCAGTCTACAAAATGTGCGATTTGCGTACATTCTACGAAAAACCGATAATCCACAAGAGCTGTCATTCGTAGCGGATGGCGATTCCCTCAGCACACTCGATCAACTCGATGAAAATCATAACGGCATGCTCGACCCGAGCGAAGAAGCGTCGCGCACCGGAGACATCTACGATATACAGGAAATTCCTGCATTGCAGGGTCCTGCATTTACGCAACCAACCAGTGATTCCGATGTCACGTACGACAAGTGGGGTCCGTTGATTTCCGGTTACGCACCTGTGCGCAGAGCAGACGGAAGTGTGGCGGGCGTTCTTGGTATCGATATCCGCGCCGAAGATTACATCTACTTATCGCAGAGTATTTTCACGCCGCTCGCACTGATGATCGTGGTCTTCGCCGGTATCTTCATCGCGGGGGTTGTCGTGTTCCTCTGGGAGCGTCGACAATTTAGCATCATCAGCAAAGTAAACGCCGAACGTTCGGGACTGCTGCGCCTCACCTTCCACCAGCTGGGGGAACCGCTCACCATTATGAAATGGTCGCTCGATACGCTCCGCGATGCAAGTAACAGCAAAGAACTGAAAGGCACGGTGAAAGATCACATCGTCACGATGGATGAAGGAATCGGTCGTCTCAACAGCATCATCGATACCCTTCAGCAAGCGGAAAAAGTCGATCTTGGAACGATCGAATACATTGCGACACCATCATCGTTCAGGACGCTTCTTGAAAACTCCGTTCGTGAGTGGAAGTCGAGTGCGGACAGTAAAAACATCAAACTCGAGATCGACATGGCAAAAGATGAAACGTTCCTCTTCGATCACAATATGATCGCCCTCATCCTCCGTCAGGTGCTGCAAAATGCACTCGATTACTCCGTGCAAGATTCCACCATCACCGTCCACGCCGTAAAATCACGAAGTACGATGACCGTTTCCGTCGAAGATCATGGCTGTGGAATCCCCGCAGAAGACATGGAACACCTCTTCGAGAAATATCGCCGCGCCAGTAACGCACCGTCACATAAGCCGGACGGCAACGGACTCGGCCTCTATATCGCCCGCGGCATCGTGCAAAAAGCGGGAGGCGATATGTGGGTGCAGAGTATTCTCGAGAAAGGAACGACGGTGAGCTTCACATTGCCGATCAAGGCATGAGGTGACATCTTTATCCGAAAATAATTCTCGCGCCGCCCAATTCCGCATAATCAAAATCGTGTGTTTTGTGAATGGATCCGATGAAGATGCGATTTTTCTCGATGTGTAATTCCGTAGATATTTCATCAATGAGTGCGGGGCTGAATGTCTTTTTTTTGATCAGCAGCTGAATTTTGAAGTGAGGGTAAAAACCGGCATCCTGAATTTTGGGCAACAGATCTTGAATAATCTTGGCGTTCGCTTTGGATTCTTCCGTTCCGTCGATACAGTGCACAAGGGTGATGTTCCAACCGGTCTCGTTGCGATCGATGTAATCGAGGATGAGTTGCAGGCGACTCACATGGTGAATGAACGCGACGAATGTTCCGTCGGTGAGATCTTTGAAGTGCAGTCGCACGTACTGATTGAAGTGCGGGAAGGAACGAGTCAGACGCAGGAACACTTTGAAAATCTTGTCGATATAGATCACACAGAGAACGAGGACGACGGATGGAATGAAATATAGCGCGAAGAAACGCAGATTGTTCGGATCAAGGTAGATATTGCCGACGATGCCGAAGGACGTTGCCAAAAATGCAAGAAGCACGGCAAAAAACGGAGCTTGATAGGTTCGTTTCAGATCCTCACGCGATTCTTTCAGCACCAAATTTCCCAGTGCGAACAAGCTCATCACACCAAGGAACGCGATCGTGTACACACCCGCAAGAGACAGCAGATCTCCGTGCGTGATGATCAGGATCGAGCTGCACAAGATAAAGAACCCCCAGATGATACGAGGGAAAGAACCCTTGCGATTTTCCTTGGAAAAGTAGTGTGGAATGCACATGTCCATGCTCATGCGATGCATCAATCCCGACACACCGACAAACGAGGTCAGTACGGCGCCGGATAGGACGAGGAATGCGTCCACCACGACCAAAAATTGAAACCAGCTGCCCTGCATGGAGTACGCCGCGTCTGCGAGCAGGAAATCCTTTGCCGATGCGATCGCTTCGTAGGGCATCGATTGCAGAACGATGAGTGCGATGAGCGGGTTGAACACGGCAACGCCGATCAGCATGTTGCGCAACGTTTTTCGAAACACTCCTTTTCCTTGTTCTTCCACAAAGTTCGCGGAACTTTCAAAGCCGGACACGCCGAGGAGTGACGCGGAAAAAGCGAGAAAGAGTGTCTTCCACAATCCATGATTCGTACTGACAAGATCCACCGTGTGTGTGGCATTTTCTGCTAAAAATTGCGCTTCTCCGAACAAGAAGTGTATCAATCCGAACACCAAAAAAGCGGTCAATGTCACGATATGAAACAGAAAAATAGAAACCGCGACAGTGGCGGAATCTTTGACACCCGAAATCACCAGAAGTGCGAAAAAGAACAGCACGCACATCGAAACCAGCATGACCGGAGTCACTTCAAATCCCATGGGCAACTGGTAGGTTGCTATCCATGCATCAAAATGTGCAATCTTCCCCAAATACTCCGCACCGACTTTGGCGGAAATCACCGCTGTTGCGATGTACGACAAAAACGTCATCACGCCCGCGACAGCCGCGACTGTTTTGGATGTGCCGTTGAGCAGACAGTTATATGCACCTCCGTTGATCGGCAATGCTTCGACGACTTCCGTATAGACTTTCTTGTAGAGATACAGCACTCCAACAACGCCGAGCAGAACGACAGGCGCGTAGATACCCGCAAAGAGAATGGCGATGCCGGAAACGTATAGTGCGGAGCTGAGAATATCGTTTCCGCAGATGGCAGTCGCAGCGAGCTGACCGAGCTTTGCATGTGATTTGTTCTGATGTGGTTTAGGCACAGTGTGTGCGGACGCATGCGTGTGGGAAGTCATGAGAAAAAAGCGTAAAGAATTTTGCGACTGTGTACATGGGAATCGTATGCATTTCAAGGGGTCTTAGACGCCCGTGTGTTTTTTTGTGAGGTCGAGGAATTGCCTCTCGTCACTATTTCTTCTTCATGAGCTTCGGCGAAGGACGAATGGTAGAGATCCTGCGAAAAAGTTACTACCATCTTGAGGAGATGATTTTCGGGTGGGCGGAGCAGGTTATCTAACTCTGTACTTAACGATTTCTCAGTCTTTCTTTGCGGTACTCCTCAATCGCCTCCTTCGTTGTGTACCATATTCTCCCGCGCTTTACTGCAAAGATGCGCCCTGTCCGAGCGAGAAGATTGATATACTTTTGACCGTATTTTGTGTCTCTGCTTACGTCTGCAAGCGTGAGAAGTTGATCCTGTTTTCCCTTTGCGAATGTGCGCAAATAGAGATCGAGCGTTCGTTCAACGGACTGTGCGATAAAGAGTGTGATTGGAACGATGTCACCGCCATCTGCTTTCTGCAATACATCATAATATTTCTTTCGGTCATTTTTGAGAATGATGGCCAGCGGAAAACCTTTCATCATGAGGATGATGTTCATGACGAGTCGCGCCGTACGTCCGTTCCCGTCAAAAAACGGGTGAATAGCTGCAAGCTTATGATGCAGGACGGCTGACAATTCAACAGTATGGAGTTTCCTTTCGTTCTGTTTCAACCACTGCATCAGCTTTGCCATCTGTCGCGGCACATCAAGAGCGTCGGGGGGCATGTGCGCGGCTCCTCCGATGATCACTGCGCCGTCCCTATATTTTCCCGCCCATTCCCTTTCCGTTTCTTTGACGACGAGTTGATGCAGTTGCCGGATGAGGTGTTCGGAAATGGTACAGCGCTTCCCCGATACGAGTTCATAGAGGAAATCGAGTGCTTCTTTATGGTCTTTGGCTTCGAGATGATCTTTGAGAGGCTTGCCTTTGATCGTTATGCCTTCGTTCAATACCAGCCACGTTTCCCGTAGCGTGAGGCTGTTGCCCTCGATGGCATTGGAGTTGTAGGTCATTTCAATCTCCATTTGCTCGCGTAGTTTTTGAACTTGTGTGGCACTGAGTGGCCGGAGCCTGTTGAGTTTCGTCAGTTTCTCGTCGAGCCTTTTTTGTATACGAGGATCGAGATGCAGCATGTTCTTATTATGGCATGACACGATAAACAATGCCATACCATATTAAGAATATTACAATGAAAAACAATTATTTTGCTTATAGAAGCCATTTGTGGACATCCTGCGAAAAAGTTACTACCAACTTGAGGAGATGATTTTCGGGTGGGCGGAGCAGATGAAAGAACTCAGAAGTTATTGTTCTGCTATCATGCGCATCACATGGAGACATACACATGGTACCAGCAGCTCATCAAACCCTCGTGGGCTCCGCCATCGTTGGTTTTTGGACCTGTGTGGACAGTGCTCTACGTCGGCATTTTTATCTCCTTCGGTGCAGTGTTCATGATGGCAGGTCAGAGGAAAATTGCATGGATCGTCGCACTGCCATTTGCGTTGAATCTCCTTTTCAATGTTGCTTTCACGCCGTTGCAATTCGGACTCCGAAGTAACCTACTGGCGAGTGTGGACATTCTCCTGATTCTCATCACCCTCATCTGGGCCATGATTGTCATTTGGCCCCACGCTCACTGGATCAGCTATGCCCAAATTCCGTACCTTCTCTGGGTATCATTCGCGACATGTCTGCAGCTCACAATTACCTATCTCAATTTTCGCTAAACCTATGTTCATCAAACTCTACGCCATCGCACTTCCCATTTTCTTTATTATCGACATGACGTGGCTGGGATTGATTGCAAAAAAATTCTATCGAGAGCAGATCGGCACACTTCTCAGGCCCGATGTAAACTGGAT
>CALREJ010000020.1 GCA_943355155.1 Candidatus Peribacteria bacterium | reverse complement strand
GTAGGCGATTGCATCGGAGAACAGCGTAGCGTGTATCGGGTCTTTCTTGTAGCGCATCGCGGAGAAGCGGCGGGATTGCTCGACGACATGCGGCGAACGCATCAGCGCGTTGATCAGGTGTTCAAGATTGCTATGATCTAGTCCACCATGAAAGTAGTGGTTTGCTACATTCAGCACACAGAAAACCCGCGGCACTACCACGGGCTTCTTACTGCTGAAAGGTGATAATTCTTTCAGAGGCACAAGTGCTTATACAATATAGCAAATCGTCACTGAAACGTCAATGAGCATCAACGAAAACTTCCCCAAAATATAGCTCCTGCAACTGCTTCGATTCCTTCACTTCTTTCGGTGTCCCCGACAGCACAATCTTCCCCACATCCATCACAATCACGCGATCACAAATGCGGGAGATGAACGGGAGATCGTGTTCGATGATGATGACGGTTTTGCCTTCTCTTTTCAGTTCGCCAATCAAATCCGCAACCTGACTCGTCATTTTTGGCGATACTCCGGCGGTTGGTTCGTCGAGCAGAAAAAGTTCTTTGCCACTTTTCAGTGTGCGTGCGATTTCGAGCAAGCGCATCTGTCCGCCACTCAGTGAGCCTGCTTTTTTCTTCGCAGAGTGTTCCAGCCCAACCATTTTCAATGTGTCGTGTGTGAGTTTTTTGAGGTCTCCAAGCTGCTTTCTCTGTTCACGCGGCAATGCTTCGAGCGCGACGAGAACATTTTCCTCCAGCGTCATCTCACGAAAAATGCCGAAGTTCTGGAATACTCGCCCAATCCCAAGTTGCGCGCGTTTTGATGGACTGGTGCGTGTGATGTCAGTATTTCGAAATGTCACAGTGCCGCTTGTCGGTTGTAAAAATCCCGACAGCACATTGAAGAGTGTTGTCTTCCCCGATCCATTTGGTCCGATGAGTCCGACCACTTCGCCTTCTGCAATGTCGAAAGAAACGCTCTGCAGAATCGTGTGATCTTCCAGAGTGAGAGTGAGGTGTTTGATTGAGAGGAGGGACATGCAGGGTCAGCTTATAGCTTCCGGCCACCTGCTTCCAGCCGGAGTCTTTTCTGTATTGATGACGAATGTGGGTCGTCACTAGATATAAAGTTCGATTGCATCCAAAGAGCGGACAACAGTAGAATACCATCCAATTTCCTCCCCTCATTCCCATGAAGCGTCTCGCACTTCTCACGGTCACATCGATGCTCTTTTTGTCTGCGTGTCAGCCCTCTGCTCCGACGACGATCAAGCTCGGGTATATCGGTCCACTCACAGGTGATGTGGCGGGGTTGGGCGTGGATACACTGAATGGAGTGAAGCTTGCAGTGGATACGGTCAATGCGACGGGTGGGATCAATGGTAAGCAGGTTGTCCTTATTGCCGAAGACGGTCGCTGCAACGGCTCCGACAGCGCCAATGCCGCTCAAAAATTAGTGAACGTCGATAAAGTGGTTGCGATAATCGGTGGTCAGTGCAGTGGTGAGACACTTGCTGCAGCGCCTATTACCGAGGCTGCAAAAGTGATTCTACTCTCAGCGGTTTCCAGCAGTCCTGATGTGACAAAAGCCGGTGATTATGTGTTCCGTGATTATCCGAGTGACGAACTAAAAACTACTGCGATGGCAAAACTTCTCACAGAAAAAAATCTGAAAAAAGTCGCTATCATCAGTGAGAATACAGACTTTGCTCAGGCATTTCGCACATCTCTGAAAGCAAAACTGGGAGCGGAGGCAGTGGTATTTGATGAAACGGTCGATGCAGGCACGAAAGATTTTCGCACACTCATGACACGTCTGAAAACAATACAATTTGATGTGTTTATTCCGGATGGAAACAGTGACAGCATCATTGGTCCGATGTTGCAGCAGTTCAGAGAAGCGGGCTTTTCGCAGGCAGCTGTCTCTCATGACGCAGCGGATTCCGTGACGATGGCGAAAAATCTTCCGGCTGCAACGAACGGACTGATGGTCATCAACACACCTTCCTCTGTAAACGACCCTGCGTTTGCGTCGACGTTCACACAGAAATATGGTGAGCCTCAGTACGGTCTTGCGTTTGCCGGATTTGCCTATGACGATGCCAATGTACTCTTCGAAGCATTCAAGGCTGTGGGGACTGATGGGACAGCTGTGAAGGATTATTTGTATGCATTGAAGGAATTTAAGGGCGTCAGCGGGACATTCCACTTCGACAAAAATGGTGATGTTGTCGGTATTCCGTACGTTCTCAAGCAGTTCCAGAGCGGGAGTATCGTGAAACTCTCGGATATTTCGGTAGACTGAGTCCGTGCTTCAACTTTTGATCAACGGACTGATTGCCGGTTCTCTTGCGGCATTGATCGCGGGAGGACTGGCATTGGTCTATGGCATCCTCGGCGTTTTCAATCTGGCCCTGGGGCAAATGGTTCTGATCGGTGGCTACACCACGTGGTGGTTGCATCAGGTGATGGGCGTCTCTCTTTTTCTGAGCATCCTCGGAGGAATGGGGACTGGAGCACTGTTGTCGTGGGGTGTGTTCGCTGTCTTCATTGTTCCTTTTTACAAGCGTCACCGTTTCTTACCGCTCGTGACGACCATTGCTCTGGGCATGATTCTCGACGGACTGATCTTGCTTGCCTTTCAAGAAAGTCCACGCTCGATTATCACAGAAGGGAAAATGCCCATACGTTTTATGGGAACCTACCTGAACCTGCCTCAGATGATTATGATTATGTTGACCGTTCTTCTTCTTTGTCTTTTTGCGTGGGTCATGCATGGAACTGCATTTGGTCGTAGATTGCGTGCAGTCGTACAACATGATTATGCTGCAATGAGTCTGGGTATTCGTGCGCCCGTTCTCCATCGTCTTATTTTCATTGCGAGTGGTGTGCTCGCTGCATGTGGCGGGATCTTTATCGGCGTTGATATGAATCTTTCGCCGACACTGGCTTTTCCCCTGACGATCAAGGCATATGCTGCAGTCATTGCAGGAGGAAAAGGAAACGTGTGGGGAGCAATTTTCTGCGCGTATGCGATCTCGCTGCTTGAACAACTGGTTGTCGGTGTGCATTGGTTTGGGACGTTGTACATACCTGCAGGTTTTCAGAGCACGGTTGCGTTGCTTGTGATCATTCTTTTCTTACTCCTTCGACCCCAGGGACTTTTTTCAAGTACCACACGCGCAGCCTGATATGACATTTTTTCTTCATATTGTGGCAATGATATGCATCCTTCTTTTTCCTGTTCTTGGATATAATCTGGTTTTTGGGAAAGGGAAGATCATGCACTTTGGTCAAGAGGCACAGAGCATCGTTGCGGTCTATACCTTGCTTGTGCTTACGACGCAGATGCATCTGTCGTATGGATTTTCTTTCTTCTGCGCTCTTCTTGCGGTGTCATGTGTCTCCCTTGCTTTGGCGTGGCTGTCGCTGCGACTCACGCCCGATGGATTTGGTGTGCTCTCCATTGCATTGCAGTTGATGTTTCTCGCAGTCGTGCTGAACTGGCAATCTGTCACACGAGGAGCACTGGGTATCTCGGGCATTCCTCGTGCGCCTTGGCCGGAAGCACAGGGATTGTTTGTGATGATCATGGTGAGTAGTGCTGTTCTTTGGATTGCATGCATGTGGGTGATTGATACAAGCATCATCGGTCGTCAGCTTGCAGCACTGTCAGAGCATCCGTGGTACGGCGAAGCGCAGGGGATTTCACGCAGACGTTTGCATATCATTGTGTTTCTTCTATCCGGTGTTGGTTCTCTGTTGTCCGGTGCTTTCTATTCATCGTATATCGCATTCCTCAGTCCCAGTGATTACGATTTCCCTGCGATGATTTTCTTTGTCATGTGTGTTGTAGCAGGGAGACCGGGGAGTGTGCGCGGTGTAACGATTGCAACGATTCTTTTGGTAGTACTGCGCGAGGGGATTCGATTCATTGGCTTGCCGATCCATCTCATCGGTCCCGTTCGGCTCATTCTTTTTGGTCTGATTCTTTTCGTTGCGGTGTGGATCAGACGGGATTCTCTGTTTCCTCGGCAAAGAACAGTCTAATATCCTCCTGATGAATCTCTCGCAGACAATCCTCGGAGTCGACTTCGAAAACCCAACCGTGCTCGCTTCCGGCATTATGGGAATCACGGCAAGTAGTTGGAGGTATTGCGTACAGAATGGTGCTGGAGCGATCACGACGAAGTCGCTGTGGCCTGTGGAACATCAGGGGAATCGAAATCCTACGATCATTGCCACCGAGAACTGGACGCTGAATGCTGTGGGTGTACCGGATGCGGGGCCGGAGAAGGCGAAGGCAGAGATCGGGGATTTTATGAAAACACACGAAGTGCCACTGATTGCGAATATCATCGGACTTTCTGCAGATGAATTTGCTTCCATTGCAGCGGTCATCGCAACGCTCAAGCCGGATTTTGTAGAAGTGAATATTTCCACTCCCACTTTTCTCAAACTTCGAGGAAAACTATTTGCGGAGGACGGAAACGAAGCGGGTGCGATCCTCAAAGCAGTGAAGAAAGAAATCGGGTCCATTCCCATGTTTGCGAAGCTCACTCCAAACGTCACAAACATCGGCGAGATCGCAAAGGCCTGTATCGATGCTGGTGCCGATGGTATCACTGCGATCAACACCGCCGGCCCCGGCATGGCGATCGATCTGCGGAGTCGGATGCCGATTCTCGCTGCACACAAGGGCGGACTCTCGGGTCCGGCACTCAAGCCGATCGCCGTGCGGTGTGTGGCAGAAATCTACGAAGCGACCGGTGGAAAGGTTCCGATCATCGGAACAGGAGGTGTGTACACCGGTGAAGACGCGCTCGAGATGATGCTCGCAGGCGCGTCACTCGTCGGCATCGGTACGGCAATCTGGCAACGCGGAATCGATGTGTTTTCGAAAGTCTGTGACGAAATCCAAATGTGGTGCACGAATGAAGGGGTCGATAACGTGAGCGATATGATTGGAGGAATGCACAAAGAACTCCTCAAGCGAGGGGTGAAAGGGACGGGGATGAAGCATGCGTAAAAAATTGAGAATTGAGAATGGAGTATTCAATAGTGTGTCACATTGAGTTGGTCGAAATGTCGACACACGAAAGGAACTATTTTTGTGTCGAGTCTTCGACCAACTCAGACTGACACAAAAATATTCCTTCATTCCAAATTCTCAATTCTTCATTTAGACTGATCGCATGCCGATCAGTCTCCAATCCACCCTCCCCCGCACCTATCGTATCAAGCAGATCGAGCAGGACACTGAGAACGTTCGGTCCTACACATTTGATGGATCGCTCGGTTCCAAGCCCGGACAGTTTGTGATGGTGTGGCTACCGGGGGTTGATGAAGTGCCGATGAGCGTTGCGTTCGATGACGGTGCGACGACGAAGATTACGTTTTTTGCGGTCGGAGACATGACGATCGAACTTGCGAAATGCAAAGTGGGGGATTTGGTCGGACTGCGTGGACCTTTTGGAACGTGTTACGAATGGAAGCCTGGGCAGCACATTGCGCTCGTTGCCGGCGGCTACGGCGCAGCACCGATGTATTTCATTGCACGCAGCACGGTAGAACATGGTTGCACACTGGAGGTGATTGTCGGAGCACGGGACAAGCATAATCTGCTCTACCTCGAAGAGTTTGAAAAATTGCGACATGTGTCACTCCACATCGCAACGGACGACGGCTCTGCCGGATACAAGGGTTACAACACAGAAGTGCTCGAAAAACTCCTCTCAAGTTGTATCCCCGAAAAAAGTAAGAAGAAAAAAGAATGTTCGCCGGTGGATCAGATTTTCGCCTGTGGTCCCGAGCCGATGCTTCTCGCCGTCCGCGATATTGCTGCAGCACATGGGATCCCCAGTCAACTTTCAATGTCTCGGTACATGAAGTGCGGGTTTGGGCTCTGTGGAAACTGCGTCGTCGATCCTCTAGGAATCAGACTGTGTGTGGAAGGGTCGGTTGTGCATAATGATGTGTCTCAGAAAATTGAGGAGTTTGGGAAATATAAGAGAGATGAATTGGGGAAGAAGAAGTCCTTCGGGAATTGATCGCAAAAAATGAACCCAGCAGCACCCGTTCCCGGGTGCGGACTTGTGGCGTTGGATTAGCACTCGTCAAGTGCGAGTGCTAGACAATGACCGATCGATGTGTATACTGGGGATGTTTATTTCTTACTCCACACAATTATGTTAGGTGGACACGGTGATGGTTGCAGCTGCTAAGTAGCTTGCACATCGCTCAAAGAATCTGGCGTCTTGCGAAAGTGAGGCGCCTTTTTCGTAGATCCTATTTTTGTTATAATCGCCAAGTCTTTACTTCCTGTACGAGTGTATGCGTATCTTGTCATCAAGCGACCATGTCACGGAAGAATTTTCGGCAGCGTATGAGGAATATAAAGATGCGATCTTCCGCCACTGCTGTTTTCATGTGTTTGACCGCGAGCGCGCGAAGGATTTTTTGCAGGAAACATTTATCAAAACATGGGAATACATTGCCGCGGGTCATGACATCGATAACGTGCGTGCGTTTTTGTATAAAGTTGCGACCCATCTCATCATCAACGCAGCAAGAAAAAAGAAAGAAATATCACTCGATGAACTGCAGGAGGGGGGATTTGAGCCGGCAGGCGACGATGACGTTGCCGCACGCGATTCCGTTGCTGAGCGTTCTGCCATGATCGCACTCTCACATATCGAAGAGCCGTATCGTGGTGCTGTGACGATGCGTTTTGTGGAAGGATTGTCACCAGCGGAAATTGCAGAGATTACAGGCGAGAGTGCTAATGCGGTTTCTGTGCGTATCAACAGAGGACTGAAGCAACTGCGTACCAATCTCAATCATGAGTGACGCACTAGATCCTATTTTTCATCGTGCCCGAAAGATTGAGCTCAGAACAAAAGAGTCTGCAGAAATAAGCCATACACTTCATTCTTTTATTGCAAACACCCCTGTAAGAGCAGAAGCATCTACGTGTCTTACTACTTCTATGGATCAAAAAACTGTCTTTCATGCGGCCAAAAATGTACACCTTTCCGGTGAGGAGAGTGTGGTGATAGAGCAGAACGTGCGGCGACATATGTTGTCGCACCCTGTGCGTGCGCGTCTTGATGATCTTGAAACGTGGCCGAGCGTTCATTCCGGCACCGATTTCTTCGGGATGCTACTCTCTTTTCTCTACCCGCTTCGCCCTGCCACGTTTTTTTCCGCCATCACTGCCCTCATCGTTGCGAGTGGAACTGGAATGTCCGTGATGGCGCGGACGGCGCTCCCCGGGGATTTTCTGTATGCGGTGAAGGTGCATGTGAATGAAAATGTGTCTGCCGCATTGCAATCTTCGCCCGATGCCCGCGCACTCTTTGAAACAGAGCTTCTGGAAAGTCGCTTACGTGAAGCAGCACAACTCGCCACGGCCGGTCAGCTCAAAGGTGATCTGTACTCTTCCGTGTCCCGAGGAATCAATCGCCAGCTCACACGCACGCAAGATGCTGCTGCTGCACTCGCGCTGAGCGGACAGGATGATGCCGCTCTCGATGTGCATTCGCAGGTTGAAAGCGATCTTACGGCCAATGCCAATGTACTCATATCATTCGGGGAAACATCGCCGACAGCGAAGGCAGATGTACAGGATTTATTGAAAAATGTTTCCAGTGCTGAGAGCATAGTGACACATGCGCGTGTGGTGCGGGAGAAATCGCTTCCACCAATAGAGCAGGTTGATCTCAAGACACGAGCTGAAACGAGCATTCAGAATTTGCTTTCAAAAATAGATACAGTGCGATTGTATATTGAACAGAATGCTGATGGAGCAGATTCGCAGGTCGTGATTCAGGCACGTGGGCGTCTCGACTATTCGAAACGTATGCTGACGAACGCGCGCACACGGGCGCAAGCCGGTCAGTACGCAGATGCGATTCAGAATGTGCGCGATGCACAGGGCGCTCTGCAGGAAGCAAAAACAATGGTAGCAGTCTCCTCAGCTGTCCGTGCGCGTCTACAGTAAAATATGCTACTGGCGATATCCATCTTTCACAGGAAATCACATCTGCAGTTCGACATTTATACCTTCACCTGCATCCAATAGATCGCTGATGATTTCTTTTTCCGCGGAATGACCTTGATCGGAATGTTTCGTTCAGAGCGGTGTTCGTAGGAGACAAGAAAGGCGTGCAGGAAGAATCCAAGAAGAATCAGAAGAATACCCATAACAAATTCATCTGCCGCATTTGTCGGTTGATGTGTGCCGAGAGCCGATGGAATTGCCATTGCTTGTCGAATAGTGCTTGATGCGGCAGGGTGAAGAGTCAGAACAGTTGCTCCTCCACCGGAAAGCTCCGCGCGGGTATAGGTGATGCCGTTCATCGCAGTCAGTGCGATGCCATAGGCGAGTACCAACGCAGTAATGACTCTGAGAGCTCTTTTCATAGGATTTTGTGTGTATTTGACAGAAAACATAAATATTATATAACAAATATTATGTCCATGCAAGCACTTTACGTATGCTTCAGTGTGTTCTTAGGGAAGAGCCGTTCCTGTGACTGGGAAAACAAGTCCTTTGATACCCAATGCCGCTGCACGTTTTTTTGCTGCAGAGCAATTATCATGATCGACCGATGCGCATGGTGCGACTGTTCCTGCAAATGCAAGACCGTATTTTTTGAAACACTGAGCATTCGTGAACTTTGCTTCCGGACACCCGAGACTTGCGGCAGCATTTTGAGGAAGAATGAACGTAGGGTTTTGCTCCTCGAAATAGACCTGGTAGTTTTCTGCGTTATGACCATTGGCACCAAGCAGAAAGGTGCGGGAAGGAGTTGTGATCTGTCCTTCATGTGCAGGCACCGGATTCATCCAGATGTTCAGAGGAGCAGGAGGTTGACCTGCGACCCCTGTGCTTTTGGTATGAGCAAAGGTGATGTTCTGCAGGATCGTTGTCTTGCCGTCGGGATTCGGTACTTTTTTGGACGTCAGATTCGTTGCTTCTTCAATGTTCACGTGATTATTGAGGATACTGTCTTTGAGAACGAATCTATTTTTTTCTGTCGGAGAACGATCTTCCGGCAAGTGAGGGAGCAGGAACCCTCGATTGAACCCTTGGACATCAAAATTTTTGAAGGTGAGCAGACCATTTTCATAGTTACTATTTTTCAAAAATACCGCTGCATTCACGCGTGCATTTCCTTCGTCCAGAGCAGAGACCGCAGCGTCATTGCGCAGCGTCCAGTGATCAAACGACATCCGGCTGACGTGATACATCTCGATCGCATTTGTGCCGATATTCCACAGGCGATACCGCGAGAAGACACCTTCATGCGTATACGCCCCAACCGTGCAGCAGCCTGCATACCATGTTGCCCAGAAACCTCCCGTACTGGCGTAGACTTCGTTGTCTGCGGATTCGAGGGGGGCAATGTTCTCATTTTTCAACAGCGAAAATCCTCCTGCCTGCATCGTATCTGCACCGGGGTACCTGGGAAACGGGAGTTTTGAGAGATCAAGGTAATATCCGTTATAATTAAATCCAAACGACGTCATATTCGCGACCACATTCCTTCGCACGATATTACGGGGTCCGCGAAACCAAAAACCGGAATGGTCGGACGCCGTATCGAGCCCCTGATTCCTGATACCTGCTCGCGACGACAGTTGCTGCAGCAACGAAGCGCCGCGTCCTTTCCCCACGAGAAAATTATCCTCAAAAACATTATTACTTTCACTCCCGTCCTCCGTGACGATCGAAGAGCCGACGGTGTCGTAGACGATATTTTTTGCGATGAGTCCGTAGTGACTGTCATGGACGGCGATGCCCCACTTCAGATTTCCTGCGATCACGTTACCTATCACACGGAAGAGAGGAGGAGTTCCTTTTGCTGGTCCCATCACATGATGGAGGTGTAGCGCGTAGCGTCCGATTTGATTCGTACCGATGTGACTGACAGAGCCATCGGCGTTAAACGTTGTGCTATCGAGAGGAGCGGCAGTCGTGCGCCCGAGATACAGCAGTGATGCGTACTCGATATCCACCCGTGCGAGGTGCAGAAACATCACCTGACCGCGCGTCCCCGTTTTGTTGGCAGAGCGCAGCACCACGTTACGTGTCAGATTTCCGACATGGGGCAGCCAGCCGGGTTCTGGCGATCCATCTGCGCGACGTGCACCCTTATGGTCCGAGAGGAGTGGGCTTTTGAGTGTCACTACTTTTCCCTGTATCGAGGAGACGCTCACTTCTTCCGCCTGTGAGTCGTAATAACTTTTGGGAACATTGCCCTTTCCTCCTCCTCCTTTTGTGTATGGCATTTGCCGCGAATCGGGGAGCAGCAGAGCGTCGCCCGTTTGCCATCCTGTAGGTGCACTTGCGAGAATCAATTTGGTACTTCCCTTCAGTGCTTCCTCCGCCAGTCGCTCAAATGTCACATCTTTTTTCGCACCCACGATCGATACGTTTCCAAGCGCAATAAGACCATTCCCGTACTGTTTCGGATCTTTCTTCAGGTCGAGAGGTGTATCGACGAACACAATCTCCGCCGTTTTTCCCAGCGGTATCGGGAGTGTTTGTGTTCCAATCGTGAGCGTTCCCTGCGGCATCACCATCACTGTTCCCACTGTTAGGTGCGTCGACGTGGCGGTGCTGAATTGGAGAGAGCCTCTCACTTCCAGTGCCGCGATCGCTGCATCACTTGAAACGTCGTAGGTGACAGTCTGTCCATCCTGAATCGCGACCTTATCTCCGGTGGCCGGTACGCGCTTTGCGTCCCACGTACTCGCATTTCCCCATGCTCCACTTTTAATGCTTGTGATCGTTGCAGGGTTTGCGAAGCGCGGAATCTTATCCATCATCGTGATTACATGCGTTGGCGTCACACTCGCCATGTGCATACTCTTCATTTCCTGCGCGCTACTCATCAATGGCAGGAGAAGAAGTACACCACAGAGCACGACAGAAGCAGAAAGACGAGTGTGCCGAGAGGAGAGAAGAGAAGAAAGCATGGGGGTGATCAGTGGTTCATCATGGAATCAGGTGATAGGGCAGAGTGAGTGGATGCTCCTTTTATACAATCAGCAAAGATCGCATCAGCCTCAATGGTGCGGCAGACGTAATCCTGATCCTCCCTCCGGTACCCGCATCCGGTGATGTATTCCTGTTTGGCCGCTTCACAGTCTGTTGCAGTTTGTCCTGTTCCCTCTGTGGGCATATTTTCCGTGGTCGTATCTGGATTCTGCATCATGTCCTGTTTTGGCGTGTGCGTAGTTCGATCGTATGTCTGTACCGTCATAAGCAGTACGACGACACCAAAAGCGATCGCGCTTGTGATAAGAATGAGTCGATGGGTGTGACCGTGGGAAGAGCGTGACATCATATCGGGATGACACTATCACGGAATGCCGGAGAGGAATCGAACTTTCTCCATTTTTTATGACAGCATGTCGGTTCGCAGATCTTCATAACGCTTGAAAATAGTGTAAGCTTGGCTATACTTCCCGCCTTGCCCCTCGGAGCTCCGCAGAGCCTAGTGGGGTCGCTCCTTCTTACACGGCTCCATCGCCCTTCGGCAGGCTCAGGACGATGGTCATTGATTCAGAGATATCGATCTTTCTACAGTTTCACATTTCCGTGGCTCCATCGTCTAACGGTTAGGACGCAGGATTTTCATTCCTGTAATCCGGGTTCGATTCCCGGTGGAGCTGCCACGTCACTCGCGAGTGACGTGGCGTGGCCAGCTTCTTCACTCAGTATTCTCCCAAAAACAGTTCGTGCAGTAGACAAGGTACGGCGAAAGAAGCGATTTACCTTTGCTTCGGTAAGGGTTTTAGACAGAGAGAACAGACCAATTTTTGCAGAGAAAAAAGTAAGATCCTTCTTCATCGCGCGTCTTCGATGTAGACATCACTCTTTTTCTTCGACATCCCTTCTCTTTCGTTCTTTTTAAAGAGCATTCAGAAACAGAGCGGACAAGCGACCTGGAAGAAGAGCGACAGTCATTTTTATCTTCATTCCACCTATTTTTATGAAGTCGTTACCTCAAGATCCGAAGAAGGATACTGGTCATGGTCAGGGGATGCCTGATACTCAGGAGGAAACAGCAGGATCCGGTAGAGAAAAGCCGGAGACCGGAACATCTGCACAATAATGCTCGTGCGGGACTCTGCCGTCGACGGGCGGCAGAGTATGAGCGCATTGTAGGAGCGTATGCTGATCGGAATCGAATGGCTTTTTTGAATTGTTGTGCGAACTTATGCGCGTGCTTTTAGTGTGCCTCTGCGGATACTGTAACTATTTCGATGCCCATCATCTTTCAAAAGAAACCGTAGATCCTTGAGCCCTCGATGAATACGGACAGAAACTGCGTTGGACGTTTCACCTGTCAGAGCTGCGATTTCTGATGGTGCAAGGCCCATCATAAACCTTTGATGGAGCACTTTTCGTTGGGGACCCGCCATTGTTTTCATCTTTTCGAGCGGGCGCTCGGATTCCAGTTGATTGTAGGTTCGTTGCCACGGGTCTACCGATGGCTCAAAGCCGACGTCGAGTAATTCGTCGAGGGATACTTCCTTTTTCCTGCGCACGTGATCGAGAAACAGATTGTGTGCAATGCGGTACAAATACGCACGCTGATGGAGAATCTTTTCCTGTCGTTGCATGCACTGCCAAAAGCGGAGAAACGTTTCCTGCGCCAAGTCCGCTCCCACCTCGCTATCGCGACATTTCCATGTGCAGTAGCGAACGATTGCGTCTCGGTACAAATCATATAAATCGTCGAAGTTTGTCGTCATAGAAGGAAGGGGAATCACGCGAGTGAGTGTGAATGAAGCGGAGAGAAGTGAGGGTGGCTGCTCTACACAGGAGTACTCTGTGCAAGGCTCTGCATAGGAGCAAAGGGAAAAAACACTTATGCCTGATCGAGTGTTCGTCGTACTGCCGACTGAAGGATCACGCTGCTCTGCGCTGAGGTGACAATGTTTTGATGCAGCGGCACCATCCACGACTGGATGAAGTAGGAAAATTGCCTGTACGAGCGACGAGCCTGATTCTGAAAGCGTGGAGTATGCATAGGAGTGTGTGGGGAAACACCAGAATGCTCCTATCTGTTTTTTCCGCAAGCATATGCCGAATACACGATGTCGTCGGGAAACGGCACCTTCAACGCTCAAAGGGACTCAGCCCTCACAAGTTCGTGTGCGTGAGAAATCTTCGGCAACAATCTATTTTTGTTCTTTCCATTCCGTCAGAAAATCTGCGGGCATCAGATCGATAATTTTTTTTGCCTGCAGTTCAGGATCAAGCGATCGGTTATTGTATTTCCATTCCAGCTCTTTTAAGTAGAATCCCGTATTTTTATTCCAGATTCCATGATGCGTTTGTACGCGTTGCCGGATCCATGTCCAGACCTGTTCGGCTCCATCCTTTTCTTGATTCATCTTCGTGAGTCCATCCTTCGTAAACCGATGAAATTTGCCGCAGCAGATGAAACCCGCATACCCTTCGAGGCGGGCAGATGTGTCCGGTCCTTCGCCAAATGTATGGAAGTGAAAAACAGCTTCGTCGTCCTTTAAAGGGTCTATATAGACTTCTCCACTCTCTTTAAACTGGATGCCAAAGACGGGAGGTCTATTCTCTTTCCCTGTTTTAATATGACTATGGCACCAGCGACAACGCGTCGCATCTTCGTCCATGCGGTCGGCCTTTTTATACGTGGAGAGGAGGGGGATTTTTTCTTTCGGCAGGTTCTTCATCGTGAGCAAATTTCGAAAATGTTCGTAGTAACCGGCGACGAGACGGTAGCGATGGTGCGTGACCTGCGAAGATTTGTGTGCAGAAAAATCCAGACAAAAACACAGAAGGATTTCCGCACATTGTTTCAGCTTGATATCATCTGTCACTTTGTGAACGCGAAATTTCTTGCCGCACACGGAGCATTTTTTGCGTCCGTCGGCGAGGGTATGAAGTTTCGTTCGTATGCCACACTCAGGGCAAATCAAATGGCGCGATGCGTCACTATGCATCGGACGCACCTTGTCTTTCAGATGCGGCAGCAGTGTATCTGCGTTGATAATCATTGTGAGATTGGAAAAGTCGATGATCGAAAGTTCAGCGTAGTCCTTTTTGGGTGGAATAGATAAGAAATGGAGAAGAAATGGACAGAATTTTTTAATATGTTATTTAGTTGAATATTGCGTTTTTTGAGTATTGAGTGAACGTTCGCTTATGGACTGAAGACAGAGAAATGTCATCCTCTATTACAGAAAAGAGTCATTTTCTATCATCGAGGAACGATGCGGACATGAAAATAGTCTGTATGAAAACGAATTCAGGAGTACAGTTCTTTCGATACCTCACACGACTCAGCTGTATGTTTCAATTTCTGCGAATGTATCGGCATGTAACAATGATAGCTTTGTTTTGCCTGATGCTCGGTGCTTATTTGGTATTGCCGACAATCACCTCTGCGCATGAAGTGTATGTGCTCAGCGAGACAGAGGTGAGTACTGCCCTTGCGTCATCACCCAAACCGATGCTTTCGACGATCGATGAGAATTTTCAGGATTTCGTGATCTGGACACTTATTTCCGTTGCGAGCGTGGCGGCGGTTTTCTTTATTTCCGTTTTGCGCTTCGTGGAAGATTTTTGCAATCCGTTTTTGGTGCATATCAAGCAGTATGCGCCTGTGACAAGCCGTGTCGCGCTCGGAATCAGCTTGGTTGCGTGTGCGATCTATCAGTCCAATTTTGGCCCCGAGTTGCCACTGACGCATTCGTATGGTGCGTATGCGCCATTTGCGATTGCTATTCTTGCACTGATTGGGGTGATGATTATTGCCGGATTATTTGCACGTATAGCCGCCGCTCTTGCGCTGGGAGTGTATTTTGTCGCCGCCTATCACCATGGTTGGTATATTCTCAGTTACGCAAGCTACGTGGGAGAGATATTCGCATTACTCCTTGTCGGAGCGCATCGCTTTAGCTTAGACAGATTTCTGTTACCCGTCCCAAAACATAAGCATCTGCTTGATACGATTTCGCCCAATATCACTCCTTACGCTTTTATGGTGTTGCGCGTGTTTTTTGGTATTTCCCTTATCTATTCATCGTACTACGCAAAAGTTCTCCACAGCGGACTTGCCCTCACGGTCGTGGAGAAATTCGACATGCTGCACTATTTTCCATTTGAACCGCATTTCTTCGTGATGGGTGCTGCGATCATTGAAATTCTGGCGGGTGTGTTCTTCATCCTCGGATTTGAAATCCGTTTTACCGCACTCTTCCTCTGTTTTTGGCTGACGCTTTCTTTGATGTTCTTCGGAGAGGTGACGTGGCCACACATTATTCTATTCGGCATACCCATCGCATTTATTTTCTATGGCTATGATCGCTATTCAGTCGAAGGATATTTTTTCAAAACAAAAAATCGAGAGCCGATTTTCTAATCAACCCATAGCAGTAAGCTCTTCAAATAATCAACTTCGGGATGGTACAAGTTCACGGGGTGATCGAATGCCTGTCTGTGGCGCTGGAGAATACGCACAGATCTTCTGGCTTGTCTTGCGGCGTGGAAGACGATGGTTTGGAAAAGTGGGGGATCCACTTGGTAGGAACAGGAACATGTGAGGAGCATCCCGCCGGCGGGCAACATCTCCATCGCCATGCGGTTCAGGTCTGTGTATGCGCGTTTGGCTTGGTCGATGTCCGAACTTCTTTTTGCAAAAGCGGGTGGATCGAGGATGATAAAGTCGTACGGTTGTGGCATGGGTTTTCTGCGCAGGAAATCAAACACATCTTCGTCGTATGCAGAAAACTGCGACTCAGAAAATCCATTGAGTGCCATGTGCTCACCCACGCGTTTGATTGCCTCGGGGTCATAATCGATCGCGTCTGCGTGTACTGCACCTCCGCTGAGTGCTGCCATCGAAAATCCTCCGACGTAGCTGCAGCAATCAAGCACATTTTTTCCACTGCTCAAACTTCGCACGAGCGAGCGCATTTCACGTTGATCTAAAAACAGTCCGGTCTTTTGGCTTCCAACGAGCTGAATCAGAAATTTCAGCCCGCGTTCTGTGACGGTCACTGTTTCGTGTCCGCTCCCACGCAGCCATTGTTCCTTGGATTCCAATCCTTCCTTTTTGCGCGTCGCACCGGTGGATTTTTCGTAAATCAGATCTGTCTGACACAGTTCCGCGAGGACATTCGTGAGCCATGGTCGCAGCTTTTCCATTCCCAAAGTCGTGAGCTGTACGACAATGATCTCATCATATTTATCGACGATGAGTCCGGGGATGCCGTCACCTTCGGCATTGATCAGCCGATACGCATTCGTATCATTTGCAGCAAAAAACTGCGTGCGCAGATCAATCGATCGTTTGATGTTCTTTTTTAGGTTCATCAGCGGATCACCCTCCTCAAACGAAATCACCCGTCCGCAAATGTACGCTCGCGGATTGATCATCGCGTAACACATAAACGTTCCGTCCGCGTCCTGTACCTGCGCGATTGCGCCGTTTGGCACGTCCATGTTGTCTGCAAAGGCCGTACGGAAGATTGAGTGATGCTTATTCTTGAGCGAAATCTCACGATCGGGTTTCAGCCGGAGGACTTGGTAGTCTGGCATAGAGAGCGGTAGAGTAGCACATTTCGACATCGTGGAGCTCCTTTTTTTCGCGAGGAACTACGGGAAAGAAAGAGTTTGCGAACTTCATGTGCCGTATCGCGTGCATGCACTGCAGGGATTGCTAGTATCTGCGGGATCTATTTTTCTTCCTTTTCCATTATGAGTACGGCAGTTGATGAAGTGTTCGTAACAGAGGAAGATGGAATGATCGCGGAAGTTGTGAATCAGAGAATTCAGGATGAAGGAATAGCTTATGAAGCTGTTACTGCGGAAACAATCGCAGCCATGCGCACCGGACAACGTGAGCAGATGTTTGGAGCAGTATGGCCACAAAATGAAACGAAACAATGGAAGGGGAATATTGTGTTATGGGTTTTGAAACAGGCAATGCATGCTTGCCAAGCTGACAGAATCGCAACTCTCGCGAATGAGCGTGACGAAGATGGTGGCTTTACGCCTGAGTTTGTAGAAAATTCCATACGCGCTCTTCCATTTCTTATGCCTGGCATGAAAGATTGGCCACACTCTCTCGAGCAGCAGATTGCATGTCTTGTTGAAATCCGCGATAACGAACGTATTGCTGCAGATATCAAGCATGAACTCGAAAAATTTGGCAGTGTCCGCGAACTTTCTGTCGGTGATATTCATTATCTCAGACGTCGTTGCACTGATTTCCCCGAAGATCATGCACAAAGAGTACAGGCTGTTCTCATTGCCTGGATTTGTGAGTTGCACGAAAATGAGGTGATCGCCGATACGATCAATCGTGGTGCAAAAGACAGAAGGAATCCGGAAGAGCTTATTTCTGTGGATAGTGTGCATGCATTGCGCAGGAGATATTTTGAAGAACAGAGAGGTCGCGATATTCCGGAGGGCATGGAAGGTGTGGAAGTGATTCTTACGATGCGTACAAGTTACAGAGCACACTCTCCTGCAGTGACATACTACGGTGAAACCGAAAATATTGCGGATTAAGTGCTATGATTACTGTATGTTCACAGACTTCCTCATCGGTTTTGTCGTTGTCGTCACGGTGTTACTCATCGTCACCTTTGCGATGAACATCTGGCTGCGGATTCCGTCTGTTCCGACGCCTCTGCCTATTGTTGATGAGATGGTGAAGTTAGCGAAGCTCAAAAATGACGACAGGGTTTTTGATATTGGAGCGGGGGATGGACGAATGCTGATCGCTGCCAAGCGTGCGTGCGGAGGAATTGTTGCAGTGGGGTACGAGATGATTCCGACGATTTGGCTCATCGGAAAACTGCGCATTTTTTTGAGTCACACGGATGTCACGCTTCGTCGGGCAGATGCATTGAAGCAAAATTATGCTGATGCCGATGTGATCTTTCTCTATCTCTTTCCTGCATTCATGGAAGCACTCGTGGAGAAATTTAAGACGGAACTTCGTTCGGGGACAAGAATTGTTTCGTACATGTTTAAGCTGCCGCATCATGAACCGATCGAGACGAAAAAGGTTAGGGGTTTTTGGGGAGAGGCGACGGTGTATGTGTATCGGTGGTGAAGATTCAGACAGCCAAAGCAAACATGCCGCCATTTGGACGTGAGGGATCGTTATCGTTTATTGGTTTCGATAGAAAATCTCCAGCATCGTTCTCTGGGTCAGTTGGGTCAGCATCTGGTTGCCATTCAAGTCTTCCAAATACGTCTTTGTCGAGGCTGCCTTCGTCTGATGTTGCAGGTTTTTCTTGTACATACGTTGGTATGCCAAGTGGCACCTGTAGATCCTTTCGTAATGCGGCCAGATTATTGGCTAATTGTGTATATACAGGATCCCTTGCGGTTCTAGGAGCTTTGTCCAATAAATGAGGTCTATTCAAGTAGCGGTCGCTCGATTGTGGTATCTGATAGTGCGGCATAGAAAATAAGAAGTACTTCATAGTAATTTCTTCTTTCCAACAGTCAATGGCGTTCTATTTTTCGCCCACACAATTGCCCCGACGAGCATCACGTAATAGAAGACTATGAATGCAGGTCCGATGTGCGGAAGGGTGACGGACGCGAAGGGAATGTGTGAGAGCAGTGTGGCGATGAGGATGATCAGCTCAAGTAATCCCCATGCAAAGAATCCAATCAGTTGCCCGAGTGGGAAGAAGAGGAAGCTTGTGACGGTACCAAGAAATCCAAAGAGCATTGCCATCGGGATGAGCGGAGCGATGAGGAGATTTGCGAGCGGTGAGACGAGTGACAAGAGTCCAAAGCGAGCGACGATCCATGGCACGGCGAAAAGTTGTGCGGCGAGTGTCATTTCCATTGCCTCCTGAATCCCTAGAGCTTTGGGAAGATGCTGGGTCCATGGCTTGATCAGTGGTCCACATTCTGTGAGTCCGATGACGGCGAGAAAACTCAATTGGAATCCGATGTCATACCAAAGCGTTTTGGGGTTCCACAGCAACATAAAAAATGCTGCCCAGAGGATCGCGAGTCTGGCGTCGCGCATGCGCCCTGTTTGCAGTGCGAAGAGTCCGAGAATACCCATGATTGCCGCGCGCACGACCGAGGCCCCTGCTCCGACAAAGAGTGTGAAGAGAATAATTGCCATGATGCTCGGAACAAATCTCCATCGGAGTGGCAGGAAAAAGAGGAGGCTTCCGATGATGCTGATAATGATCGTGATATTAAACCCCGAGATTGCGACGATGTGCGTGAGGCCGGTTTCGCGAAAGGTCTCGAGGAGATGATCGGGCATTCCATGTTGTGTGCCTGTGAGGAGTCCTGCAAGGAACGATGCGGTTGGTTCTGGGAAAACGCGATTGATCTGTGCTTCAAAAAATTCCCTGAACCCAGAAAGCAAGCGCAAGACGGCATTTCCTTGGTTCTCTCTCAGGAGAGTGATCTTTGAAAATCTGAGTGTGGTGTAGATATCAAATCTGCTTAAGTATTTGTCGTACGCAAAATTGTCGGTTGCGGTCGGGAGTGTCAGGCTCCCCTCTGCCATCACGTCATCACCTACAGAAAACCTCGGCCACATCCGACGATCAGAGATCAGCACCTTTCCCGCCGCGCGGATCGCTTCGTTGGATCCTTTCTTCTGCAAACCCGTGACCGATAGAATGTAATTGATACTTGTTTGTCGAAGGTCCGGTTGATCGGAAATAATCCCGCGAATGGCGACGGGTTTATTATGCGCGTACCAGTCGATGGTATTTTGATTTGGAACATGCGTGGTGCGTGCGACGGTGAAGAGGGCGAGGGTGAGGGCGAGTGTGATTATCAGGACCCAGCAGCACCCGTTCCCGGGTGCGGTGTTGTTGAATGTTATGAGCCCGATGATGCAGAGGAGGCCTAAGATGAACAGAAACAGCCATACAATCATCGGATACGCCCCCCTCTGCCACCACTGCAAAAAGAAGATCGCAGTGATGAATGCCCCAAGGAATGCGTACGCGAGGTGCGACGGTTTTAGTTGCCGGTCTTTGCGAGGGCGATCCATTCTGTAAGTGACAAGGTTTGCGGTCTGCGTGTGGCTTCTATATTCACTGCTGCGAGTCGTTCCATTCCGTTTGGCAGAGATCCGATTGTGTTTCGAAGCATTTTTCTTTTCTGGGAGAACCCGAGTTTTGCGAGGGTGATCACAGCTTCGATCACGTCTTTCTCTGCGAGCGATTTTTCATAGCAATCAATCTGTAGGACCGCAGAGTCGACCTTGGGTGGCGGGAGAAATGCGCTCGGTGGAACATTGATGGCGATGTGTGCTGTGCCAAAGAGGCCAACGATTATTGTTAGCAGACCGGCGTCCTTTGTGTCACAAATCTTTTCAGCCACTTCGCGTTGGATGAGGAGCGTTAGCGACGTTGGGCGTTCCACAGCCTCTAAGAACGCATGCCGCAAAAGCGGGGACGTGATGTGGTAGGGGATGTTGGCGATGATCTTATATCGCGTGTTTGGAAGGGGGACTTGGAGGGCGTTGGCTTGTATGATCGTAAATTCGTTTACTCGTTTACTCGTTGATTCGTTGATTCGAATAAATTGCTTGAGGAGGGGGATCAGGTGCTCATCGATTTCGATGGAGGTGACGTGTGGTGTTTTTTTCAGAAGTTCACGTGTGAGTACTCCAATACCTGCTCCAATCTCAATCACATGATCATCTTCTTTGATATTTCCGCACTCAATGATTTTTGCCAGCACCATTTCATTCACTAAAAAATGCTGGCCTAAGTCCTTATTTAGCTTCAGTCCATGACGCACACAGAATTGCCGTACATCGTTTTCGAGGGAGGACATGAAGCGATGATACCATAGGAAAAATATGGAAGTGTGGTGGATTCGTGGCTCGGTTGCGATCGCCGAGCACCTCACCATGACACGTTTTTTTGTTGTAAATAAATTGGGGTGGAGCCCGTCGGCCACGGGGGGTGTTGGGGAAGCCCTGCTATTTTCCGCAGAAAATACGTTGTTTCGACGTTGCGAGGGAAGCCTTGGACTGAAGTAACGTCGAAACAGCAGGGCAGGTGGAGTGGGAGTTGGCCGACGGTGATTTTCTTTGGTTCTTTCTTGTCTGCCATAGGCGTTGTTGAGTAAAGATTTCTAAGATAGCACTGTCTGTCTGCCATCTCCCCCTCACACTCTGACACTCTGTGGCATCCCAAGCTTCGTCATCACGTTCATTGCTCTACATCGAATCATTGCTTCCGT
>CALREJ010000019.1 GCA_943355155.1 Candidatus Peribacteria bacterium | reverse complement strand
CTGAAGGAATGTCGAAACAGCAGGGCGCCCGCCCGATCCGAACGACAGATCGTTCGGGCGGGGGCGGAGCGGGAGTTGGCCGACGGTGACCTTTCTTTGTAACTTTCTTTCTGTAGTTGAGAAAGAAAGTTAGACGGGAGGAATGTTTTGTTACCCCTCACCTCGATCCTCTCCCTCGTGGAGAGGAAGGATGTTACACTCCCCCTATGCACCCAAAAACCCTCGCCCTCATCGCAATTCCTCTTTTACTCCTTTCTGCCTGTGGAAAGCCAACAAATGCTCCTGCAACGGGCAGTAGTTCATCATCTCAAGCATCTTCCGGCATACCAGAAAAGACCACCTTTATGACGAAGGAGGAGCTGGAAACGCGGGCGATGAAGGGAGACAAAGAAGCACAGTTCAGTTTGGGTGTGATGCTCCTCGAAGGAAATATGCTCCCGAAAAACACAGCAAAGGGAATCGAATGGCTCGAGAAAGCAGCGAATCAGGGAGTGATGGAAGCACAGTTCAATCTCGGCCTCACGTATTTGCAGGGAGGTGACGTTCCACAGGATTTCGAAAAGGCAAAAACATGGCTCGAAAAAGCAGCGGCACAGGGCAACGACCGCTCGCAATATAATCTGGGAATTGTGTACTACCAAGGTCTTGGCACAAAAGTGGATTACGAAAAGGCAATGGAACTATTCATGGAATCCGCAAAACAAGGTTTCTCACAGGCACAGTTTAACCTCGGTGTCATGTACGCAAAGGGACAAGGAAAGTTAAATGCAATCGATGCCTACGCATGGTTCACCCTCGCAGCAGAACGCGGTGATCCACAATCGATCAGTGCACTGAAAGATGTAGACTCGCGTCTCAGTGCGGAGGAGAAAAAGATTGCGGCGAAGAGGGTGGAGGAGTTGAGGAGGGAGATTGTGATGCCGAAGGTAATGTAGAATGAACGAATCTTTTGTTTATTAAACGTGTCATGGTGAGGTGCTCGGTTCCTTAAACAAATAAAAACCGAGCCACGAATCCACGACACATTCCGTTTCCGTAGAGACGTGCGGAGCGCACGTCTCCGTCGGTTCGCGATAAAATGTGCCTCCTCGAGACGCCCCACCGTGTCGTCTCTACAAAAATTGCATGTTAAAAGAACCTTGATCAGAGTGACCAAGGCTCTTTTATTTTCGCAACTCCCGCTGGCACGGGTTCTGCGAGGTTCTGTGACAGACGACTCCGCCGTCTGTCACGTTTCAAATATTTCACGCACGCCTCCTCCTCCGCCCGAAGGCGGCAAAGAGAAAAGCGGCTCCTGACACGAGCAGCATCATGCTGCTCGGTTCGGGGGTGGAGCCTCCGGCTCCGCCCCCAGAGTTGTCAACTGCGTCCAAAATCACGTGGTTGACGAAAAATTTCTCATCCCCGCCCATGACAAACTGCCAGTGCGTGGCGCCAAAAAAAAGGGAGTCGGGGACAGTCGTGTGGACACCGGTCCACACGTCATCCGGGAGCGTGAACAGCAGCGACACGCCTGCCGTTCCAATTAGCGGAATGAAAAAATCGTCGGGGGCCCCCTCGGGGCGCAACCCGACGAAGCCCATCCCACCGCTGATGGGAAGGGCTTCGACAAAGAGTACGAAGTCGAGATCCGTGTCGACTTCGAAAAAAGAAGAAAAAAGCTGGATCTCGCCATTCGAGGCGTCCAAAAAGGTTCCCACATCGCCGAAGACCCCCAGTGGGTCTCCGGCGATCACGGCCGTTCCATCGGCCGTTGACGTCAGGGCGGCGGGGATACCGCCGCCGAAATTCAAATCGAAAATCTGTCCCGCCTGGGCTGCGCCCAGGTTCGCTGCCACAATGGCAGCGAAAAAAATGGACCTCAGCATGTGTTCTCCTTGTGAATTGTGATGGTCATTTGTCCTCTAAAATCGTGCCAGCGATTTCAAAGAACTGTTCAGCGCTTTCGCGCAAAGAACCCAATAACTATACGTAAAACCTACTTGTTTACAATAGATTTTTTTGTTGTGTGGTAGTCAAATATAATATTGGTTTAAATTGGCTTTGGTGAGCCAAATTGTGAAAAGAGGGACGAAATGTGAATGGTTTACGCTATGTGGCTGTACCACGTCGTTCGCGAACGACGTGGTGGACCGGGCGGGACTTGAACCCGCGACCAATTGCTTAAGAGGCAACTGCTCTACCAACTGAGCTACCGATCCATATTTTGTAAATAGCCGGCAAAGGATAGCAAAAGACGGATGATCGGGAAATGGGAGATTCGTTCTATTTATCTCAAGGCTCAAGCGTGTCACATTGAGTTGGTCGAAATGTGAACACGCGTTGGAGGTATTTTTGCGTCTAGTCTTCGACCAACTCAGACTGACACAAAAATACATTCCAATTCTACATTTTAAATTTTACATTCTACATTTTCAAAGCACCTTCCTCGCATGCGCCGTCCTACTCCCATCTTTCGAGGGAACCAAAATCGCAATCGGTAATCCTTCGTTCCATGCAACTGTATCGGGTTTTATTTCGAGAGGGATTTTTTTACCGAGTTTGATGTCTGCAGACTGCGCATCGTCGAGTTCGATGGATGGGAATGATTTCATCACTTCCTTGAGCGGGATCACATCTGTCCAATCAATATCTTTCGGCAACTTCGCATCTTCGATCTTCCACTCCCCTACTTTTGTTCTGCGGAGGCAGTCCAAATACGCTGCTGTGTGCATCAATTGTCCGAGGTCATGGGCGAGAGAGCGGATGTAAGTACCCGAACCACAGGCGACTTTGAGTGTGAGAGTCGGGTATTCATAGGACACAATGTCACATGAGGAAATCTCTACGGTGCGCGAGGGAATGTTCACGGCTACACCTTTCCTCGCAAGCATGTACGCACGTTGACCGCCGATATGCACAGCGGAGTACGGGGGAGGAATCTGTTCTACACTTCCGGTGAAGCGATCGTGGATGATGGTGCGAAGTTGCAACAAATCCGGCTGAGACACTCCCGGCTTCATCGGTACTTCTTCGATCACCCCCGTACTGTCGTACGTCGTACTTACTGAACCAAATTTTACGATCGCTTCATACTCCTTATGCAACTCATTAAAAAATTCAATCACCTTGAGTGCCTTTGCTCCGACTGCGACGACCAGTAATCCTGATGCAAATGGATCGAGTGTTCCCAAATGTCCCGCCTTCGCCTCGTGCAGGTTTTTCCTCACCATATCCACAACATCGTGGCTTGTGGGGCCAATTGGCTTATCTATGAGTAGGAAGCCGTGTTTCATAGTGGAATTCTACAAGGATAAGGTGAAATGTTGAATGTAAAATGTAAAGTAATAAAAATGCGTGTCATGGTGAGCACAGACGAATCCATGACACATTCCTTTCCCTTGTTCTTTCTTGTCAACGGCAACAAGAAAGAACCAAAGAAATGCTCCGCCGCCAATCCCATCGACCACTGACCCCTCCACCCCCCGTGGCGGCAGCACCCGCTCCATTTCTAAAGAGTAGCCCATCCTCATTCATCAAAATAAAAAAACGTGTCATGGTGCCTGCCCGCCGTAGCCAAGAGGCGTAGGTGGGAGGACGCTCGAACCACGACACTTCCTTTTTAAAACGTCAACGCCGGCAAAATCGCACCAAGGACGATCGCGACGACGCCGAGGATTGCGAGAGCACGAATGAGTGATTGTTGTTTCATGGCTGTACAGTGAGAGAAGTAGAAGTGGTAGCGGTGGTGCCGCTGTCACCGGTGATGGTGAGTTGGACAGTGAAGGTTCCCGGTTTTACGAAAAGATGAACGGGGTTTTGCTCGTCTGTTTGTGTGCCGTCTCCAAAATCCCAGAGATACGCTTTTGCGCTACCCGAACTGCATTCGGAATAAAATTGGACTGAGCTCCCGACCTGCACATTTGTTTTGCTGCGTGTGAAACAGGCCTGCAGGTTTGGTGCGCGAACGGAAAGTACGCGTGTTGCGCGGTAGGTTTTCCCACTGACTGTCTGGATCGTCAGTTCAATGTTATACGTTTTCGGCAATAAAAACTGATGAGAAATACGCGCACCCTGTGTGATCTCCGGAGTGCCATCACCAAAGTTCCAGATAAATCCTGTCGGATCGTCACCGGGAATGCTTGTTTCCGAGGCATCAAAATTTACATCAAGAGGAGCAATTCCTGTTTCGGGGCTGAGAGCAAAAGTAACCAGAGCGGATGGAGGACGCACTTGCACCGTAATCTGTTTTCGAAGAACGTGATTATTCAGATCCTGCGCGACGAGTGTTACGGTGTATGTTCCTTCTCGCCTGTAAATTGCCTGCAACTTCGTATCGGTAGAACCGACATCCGTTGCATCCGGAGCTTCCCAATTGAATGTCACAAACGGCGTGGAGGTTTTCGGAGTGAGACTGATCGTGAGTGGCACTTCGCCCTGAATTGTGTCGCTTAGAAGCTGAGGAGTTCCTTCAAAAGTAAGATCCGGAAGACTCAGCTGTTCCACCACCTGAACAGCAGTTGTGAGCTCTGCAACTGCGCCACTGAGAGCGCGAACACGTGCAACGACGGGATAGTTTCCATTGGCCTTGAAAGTGTGCGCAATCCGTTCACCCTGACCTTGCTGCCCGTCACCAAAATCCCAATCGATTTGCGCGACAGGTGTCTGTGTCTTTACATGAAACAAAACGGCAAAAGGAGATGGCCCAATCAGATTTTTGGGTTCCGTTGTGATATCGACAGGAAAAGGGAGTGCCGGAGGATCCTGAACCTGAATCGTTCGCTCGTACCGTGCCTGAGTATTATTTTTTAAATCAATAAGTGCGGATACTTTGTACTGCCCGACATTGAAATAGGTGTACGTGACTTGCGGAAGTGTGGTTGTTTGGTCCATTTTTCCATCGCCGTCAAAATCCCACTGAACCTGCGTGATCGTCGCCGGATCCGGAATCAGATTTGCGAGACTAAACACGATCGGCTTTTTTACAATCGGCTGCGACGGAAACATCTGGAAAACGGATTTGCTCAGAATAAATCTGCGCGCAGTTGTGCGAGTTTGATTCTGCGCATCGAGCATCGTCACACTGACCGTAAAAACCCCTTCGCGATCAAATGTTGCAACGAGGGTTGGAACAACAGTTGTCTGATCAACCTTTCCGTCGCCATTGATATCCCATTTGTACTGCAGTGGTACAAATCCTCTTCCGGCAAGTGTCTGCTTTGCTTTTTCCAGACTGAACGTCATCGAGACAGGGGCGATCCAGTCCTGACTCGACACGGGATTCACAATATCAAGTGAAATCGGCGGCTCTTGCATAATAAGAAGCGGCATCACTCCGCTGATGATCAAGCCGGGAATCACGACAACAACCAGCCGAATAAGAGCACGCTTTCTGGAAACGACCGGCACTTTTGCTTGTGCAATGTGCAAAAGCAGCAGTCCGCCCATCACAAGAAAAATAATACCAGCAAGTACTGCGGTACCCGTTCCGATCGTGACGAGTGGCTTTAACGATTCTTCGGACGACGGCAATATTGCCATCAACCCGAAAGCAAACAAGAGATAGAGAATATAGAGTCCCACGGTGACAAACAGAATAAGCATCTTCAGACTTTTTACTTTTGAGTCCTGCTGAGCGTCCTTTGGTGCAACGGCTTTTATGGGCTCAGAAGGGGTGAGGCCATCGACGGAAATCGGGGAATCAGCCATGTTTGTTATAATGAAGAAGCAGAAGATGACGTGACAGGCACTTCCGAGGAGCGCAGAGTCGGGAACGTGCTGAACGAAGGTGGAGGCGCGATGGGAGAATCGACGGCATTCTGGTCTGCGAATGTGATGTCGATATGAACGGTGGACGGGTGCTTAGGATCAGTGGACGTAATATCCCAGACAATGCGGTGAATGAAAAATGTCTCTTCATCAATCCAGAGTTTGCCCTTTGCACTCATCGTCAAAAAATCCGTCGCGCTCGGAAAAGTCGTATTTTTCTGTTGCGGAAGACTCGACATATACTGTGCAAAAAGTGCGGGGTCAATCGTCACATCGTAATAGTATGCCGATTTTTTGTTGAGGGTTTCAAGGCCATTATCCTTTGTGACCTTCACGACTTTGGATTGCATGCGGAGAAGTGATGGATCCGCAGTGACAGTATCATCCGTGCGCAAAGATCCGCTTCCAGCGGCAAGCAAAAACCATTGATTCAGAATCTTTCCAATCAACTCGTCACTCAAAAGTTCTGTCTTTGGCTCGATCGAAGCTGCATCGACGTGAACGTAGACTTCGTTTTCTGCCGCGACGATCATGGAACCGCGAAGTGTGAGAGTATTGAGCTGGTCATTCGGATCCATACGAGAGACACGAATATCCGCGTCCGTTGAGATCTGCTTTCCGCCGTTTTGCATGGTGCCATTCGCCTGTAAGGTTCCATTGAATTCCCCTGACATCAATTCTGTTTGACCTTTAAACGCAGTGTCGAGATCAAAACGAGCAGATTCCAGATTCTGATTTGCCTCAAAAGATTTCTGCAGTACTTCAGGTGGTTGCAGAGCTCCATGCCTCGTACAAGAGACAAGGAGAAATGTGCACACAATAAGCAAAGTTCGTTTCTGCATAAACACGGGTAAGTCTGCCTGAACACACAGGTAATTTCCAGTTGCAAGCGGTTCACTCAGGTGCGAATCGTCTTAACGGGCCGTACGTGCTTCGATGTCACTCGGCTCTTCGATAGAGAGCCGGATCGTTCTTCGTTTACTTGCGGTGACAGCTGCATGCAGCTGCACTACTTTTGTAGCATTTCGAGAAAGAGTGACGGGAGTAAGGAAAATCAGGCGTACGGCACTGCCGTCGAGTGTGGGTGCGATTGCCGTCAGCGGTACTCCGTCACTGCCGGACAGAAAAATATTCTGAAGATCACCACTGCGTGCAGAGCCAAGATTTGTCACCGTGACTGCATCTATGAATTGATCTTTTGATTCAGCCTTGAGCGAAAATCGAAAAAGTGTCCTGTTTTTGCCAAAAAGAACGCTCTCACCGTTGAGAGGAAGATAGCTGACCGTCACTAATCCAATATTCGCCGGTGCAGTCGTGAGTGCTTTCGTCTGTGAATTTTTTTGAAGAACGACCGTTGCATTTGTTTTGATGTCATGGGGTGACCGGATCTCTAGGGCATGCATGGACCCAGCAGCCGCATTTTTGGAAATATCTGCTGCGATTGTGATTGATCTGCTTTGGCATGCGGGAATCATGAGCGAAGCAAATCGGAGCTTTGCTGTAGGATTTTTGCCTTGAAAAGTCGAACTGCGTGTAATGCGGGTTTGCATGTCCATTCCATAGACGTGTGTGATGTCCGCTGCCGCTCCAAGACCTGCATGATGAAGCGTGATCGTTCTGAGCGTCACGTCCGCATCGCACGAAGCGGTCAATGTCAGTTTGACCATAGGTACGCGTGTCGCGCCCTGTGCGAGCGAGGCGGCAGAAATTGGATGTACAGAAACTGTTAGCTCGGGAGACTTTGCATGCGAAAGTGGAATGAATGTGCAAAGGAAAAATGCGGCGATGAAGATGCGATGATTCATACAGGGAGTGTACGGATGAAAGGCTCTCTGTGCTATGAAGTCAGAGAGATTTTTGTCCGTTTACTACCAACTCCCTCCCGCACCCCCGCCCCCAGAAGATCCTCCCCCAAAACCCCCAAATCCACCTCCGCCACCACCACCCATTCCGCCAAATCCTCCGAAGCCACCACCTCTTCTTCCACCGCGTCGTGGACCGATTTTCGAAACGATGAAATCAAACAGAAGTCCGGCAATGATTAAAAGAGGGATACTGAGCCACCATGAGAAAGCGATCGTAAAAATAAGACCAAAAAATGCACCGAGAACTCCACCCATCCACCACGATCTGGACTTTGCTAGAACTGCACTTAAAACATTGAAGATAATAAACAGGAAAAAGAGAAAGAAAACAAAAAAATTCGATCCCGCGTTTTCCGCATATCTGTCTGCTGTGAATTCGCCTCCAATATGCTTTTTCATTGCGTCAATTCCGGCATCAATTCCCTCGTAATAATTGCCATCTTTGAAAGACGGTGAAATATCTTTTTCAAAAATTCCTTTTACGACAATGTCCGGCAAAGCACCTTCCAGACCATATCCTGTCGTAGTCCAGAACATATGATCGTCATACGCCACAAGCATCAGAACACCGTTATTTTTATTCTTTTGTCCGATTCCCCACGTGCGCATTGTTTCAACTCCTGTTTCCGCAATATCCGCACCGCTTAGCGTGTGAACAATAAGCACGGCAATCTGATTACTCGTTTCCTTTTCGTATGCCTGCAATTTTTCCTCCAGTGTCTGTTCTTGCGTTTCTGTGAGTATCGGAATCGCATCCGTGACAAAGCCATCATTTGGAGGCAAATCGAAGGCAAGCGCTACCGGTACTGCGAATACGACAAGCAAAGCAACGGAGAGCGCCGACAAAGTACTCCGTCGACACATGTTACTGCTGGAAATTTACACTGGGAGCACTTGATGCCGCTTGCGAAGCCTCAAATCCCTTTTCTGCAGTAAAGCCAAACATTCCCGCAAGCACATTGGTCGGAAAGCTTTTCACACGTACGTTGTAGTCGCGGACTGCATCGTTGTAATCCTTCCGTGCAACTGCGATTCGGTTTTCGGTTCCTTCCAATTGCGTCATCAAGTCCCGAAATGCCTGCGTCGCCTGTAGCTGCGGATACGCCTCGACTGTCAAAATCAATCTCGAAAGTGCGCTATCGAGTGATTGCGCGGCTCCAACCTGTGCTGTTCTGTTTCCTGCAGCACCCTGCCACTGCGACCTCGCTTCGGCAATTGCCGTAAACGTACTTTGCTCGAAATTCGCAGCCCCTTTCACCGTTGATACGAGATTTGGCACAAGATCGAATCTCCTCTGATACTGCGTCTCGACTTGATTCCATTTATTATCCACCGTTTCTCTCTGAGACACGAGTCCGTTGTAACCGGAAAATAGCCAAATGAGAACGAGGACAAGGATTCCAGGGACAATATATTTCCATGGCATGGAAGATGTGGAAGTCATAATGTGAAATGGGGAACGACGAAATAGTAGCAGATTGAATCTGAATGAGAAGTTATTGATGAACTTTATTCCGCAGATGTTGCCTTTGCATACTTTCCCGTCATCTGTGCACTCCCGAGAACCTGCCAGCGCATCACCTTTTTCAATTTCGCAAGATCCGGAGGATTCACAAATTTGTACACATTTGACACGGCATACGCTGTGAATAAGTATCGGTGCTTTTTTCCCGCGGGTGGACAGGGGCCATCGTATGCATCGTGATTTGCGCTATTCAATCCAATGGCACTATCCATCGGCACTTCGCCTTCTTCAAAGTTCGTCGTACGTGAATCGACATTGTACACAACCCAATGCACAAACCCTCCACGTGGAACGTCCTGATCGTACACAGACACAACAACGCTTCGAGTTTTTTTCGGAAGATTGCTGATCGTAAGTGGCGGGCTGATATTTGCGCCATCACAGGTGTATTTGCTGGGAATATCTCCATTGTCATCAAATGCGGAACTTGTGATCGTCATCGACGAGCTCACAAATTGACTCCGTAAGCTGAACGTAATTCCTGCAAGAATCAGAACAACAATGCCGCAGAAAACGAGGAGATTTTGAGTGGAGCTTTTCATAGAGGGCAAAATCCTACAGGAGCATGGAATTCCCTGCAATATGTTGTTTGTTAGCTTTGTAATTCTTTCACATCTTTCAGTATTTCACCTGCATGTTCGTTTGGCTTCACCTTTTCATACACTTTTCTGATCACCCCTTTTCCATCGATAAGAAATGATGTGCGAGCAATTCCTTCATACGAAATTCCCGCAAATGTTCTTTTCCCCCACACACCATACGCATGCACGATCGACTTATCTTCGTCTGCGAGGAGTGGAAACGTGAGATGATATTTTTCAGCAAACTTTTTATGGCTTTTCACGCTGTCCACGCTCACTCCGATGATCGCAACACCAAATTTTTTCAAATCCGCAAACGCATCACGGAAATTACATGCTTCTTTTGTACAGCCCGGCGTGTCATCTTTTGGGTAAAAATAAAGAAGTAAAAAACTTCCTTTAAAATCTGCAAGAGTGTGGACGGATCCATTCTGATCTAGCGCAGAAAAGTCTGGTGCTTTTTCGCCGACTGATGGGAGTTTTAGCTCGCTCATCTCCAAAAGTAAAACGTCAATCCTATCACCATCATAGAAACAAGGTCATGAATAGATACAATCCAAAACATTGCCCAACTGCGGCGCTCGAACATGTGGTGGCTGAGTCGGATAGCAAAAACAAACGCGAGCCAAAGAGTAAAAATACGAGAAACAACAGTTTTAACTGTAAAAAATTGACCGTTTGCCACCATTATTAGTACATGTCCATATCCTGAAGGTTGTTGAATACTCATCCTCACTAATTCAAGATAATACAAAAGTATCGCAGATGTGAGCGTTGATGACACAATTGTTGCAATCAAAGCCGATGGAAGACTATGCGCAATCGGTTCACCTTTTTTAAATCCATTTTCCTTCAGCCAAATTTTCTGAAACATCAATGGGCTGTACCAAAGTGCTCCGATAATGATATTGAGAACGACGGCGATCAGAATTGGAAGAAGAAAAGATGCAGACATGGGGAAGGGGGAATGTGCGGAGTGTAGCATCCATCCTCTCCCCGAGGGAGAGGACTGAGGAGAGGGGTAACAAAAAATTCCACTTTCGTTTTTACGAATAGGAAAAAATTTCTACCCCTCTCCCTAACCCTCTCCCCTGGGAGAGGGAAATGATCAATAACTCTTCCTCCGTCCTCCTGATCTTCCACCGCCTCCACTGCGTGCTCCACGTTTATGATCCCCTCCTCTGCCTCCTCTTGAAAAAGATGGACGACCGTTTTGTCCTTGAGGCGGACGTGAACCGAAACGCTCTTCGTCTCTCGCAATACGTGGCATCACCACTGCAACGGGCAGTGATGTTGGTAGTGGCTTTCTTGTAATTTGTTTTCGTACAAGCCTTTCGATATTGCGGATTGCGCCACTCTGACTTGGCTCTACAAATGAAATCGCTTTCCCTTCCCGACCGGCACGAGCGGTGCGACCGATGCGATGGACGTAGTCCGATGGATCATCTGGCAAGTCGTAGTTGATCACGAGTTCGATTCCAGTGACATCGATACCGCGTGATGCGATGTCTGTTGCAATGAGTACTCTGTAGCGACCGTTGCGGAATCCTTCGAGAGCTTCTTTTCTCTGTGCGAGACTTCTGTTGCTATGAATTTCTGCGCTTTTGTGACCCATCACTGCAACAGCATGCGTAATTTTTTTGGCGCCGTATTTTGTTCGTGAGAAGACAAGGATCGAACCTTTGGATTCCTTCAAAATATGTTCGAGTAGCCGGATTTTGTCTGCCTTGTTTACGATAAATACTTCCTGCTCGACTCTGTCCGCAGTTGTCCCTGCAGGCGCAACTTCGACGCGAAGCGGCAATTGCATGTGTGTCGTTGCGATTTTTACAATTTCTGTCGGCATTGTTGCAGAGAAAAGCATCGTCTGACGGTCTTTCGGAACCATGAGAAGAATCTTATTGATCTGAGGGGCAAAACCCATGTCGAGCATGCGATCTGCTTCGTCGAGTACAAGTATTTTGACGGTATTCAACGTAATTGTTCTGTGTTCCAAGTGATCAATGAGTCGTCCCGGTGTGGCAATGACGACATTAGGACGATTGCGAATCATCTGTTTTTGTAGTCCCATCGATGCGCCACCGATCAAAACTGCTGTGCGAATACCCAGAGATCGACCAATGCGCTGGAATGTTTCATCGACCTGCAAGGCAAGTTCACGTGTGGGAAGAATGATCAGTCCATGGCCGGCATTTTGTATAACGCGCTGAATCATCGGGATTCCAAATGCTAATGTCTTTCCTGTACCCGTTTGTGCGATTCCAATGATGTCTTTGCCCTCAACGCCTGAAGGGATACACGAAGCTTGGATCGGCGTCGGCACCGTAAATTTCTCACGATCGAGTACCTCCAAAATATTTGGGGCGATGTTTAGTCCGTTAAAACTGCCGTGCGTGAGAGGAATTGTAGGTTCCATGAAGCGCTACTGTAGCACGTATTTTGGCTTGTAGCTATGTGAAATTCACACTTTTTATTCTACGTGTCACACTGAGTGAAAACGTGTCAATCCTTCGATACATTTTTGTTGCGACAAAAACACTCAGGATGACACGTTTTTGTATCGAAGTGTCTCACATCCCCAAAAACATCCTATGAATCCCCTCTTCCCCGCATACTTCCGGATGGCATGTGCTAGCCATTATTCGACCAGAACGAACAATTACGGCTTCTCCCTGATATTTTGAAATGATTTCTACAGCACTACCAACACGCGTGATCCTCGGCGCACGAATAAATGCTACTGATATCCTTTTTTCAATCGCAGTCACATCTAATTCCGCAATAAAACTATCTTTCTGAGTTCCATACGCATTTCGATCAATCGTGATGTCGATGAGTTTAAGCGGATCTGGGGCATTTTTTCCAGTGACCTCGTTCGAAATCACAATAGCTCCTGCGCATGTGCCAAATACTGCCAGACTCCCCTCTTTCGCTCTTTTGATGATTAGATCACCTACTCCAGAATCCTTAAGAAATCGCGCAATCACCGTACTTTCGCCTCCGGGGATAATGACATGTGACACTTTTTCCATATCCTGTACTGATCGCACTTCTACAATTTCCACATTCAATTTGTGAAGCACATCTCTGTGCTCAGATACATCACCCTGAAATGCGAGAATGCCAACATTCATGATTTCATTCTATATGATGAATCGGTGTATTACATCGCTCTAGCGATGCATTGATTCGTCTTGTAGGATCTGCGCACGAATCGGGATGTAGCTCAGTTGGACGAAGTTTTCGCTTGAGAAAACGCAATAAAAAATCTCTAGCCAACTGATTCTGGTCGCATTTCATATTTTACACTAAGATCTCATTAACGGGATGTAGCTCAGTTGGCTAGAGCGTACGGTTCGGGACCGTAAGGCCGCTGGTTCGAGTCCAGTCATCCCGACCATGAACCACTCACCCCGCGGGGTTCGGGTTCATGGCAGGCCATTCCACCTTATTACATGACTTCGTCTTCCCTCACCCTCGGCAAAGATCTCGCAAAAATGCTCAAGGGCGGGGTGATTATGGATGTCGTAAATGCAGAACAAGCGAAGATTGCGGAAAGTGCGGGGGCTGTAGCAGTGATGGCTTTGGAACGGGTTCCTTCGGATATTCGGAGAGACGGCGGTGTTGCCCGCATGAGTGATCCTGCGCTTATTCAATCCATTCAAGCGGCTGTCTCGATTCCTGTGATGGCCAAAATCCGCATTGGACACACTGCGGAAGCGAGGATTTTGGAATCCCTTGGGGTTGATTTCATTGATGAAAGCGAAGTGCTGACGCCTGCAGACCCGTTTGACCACGTCGATAAGCGCGCATTTACAATTCCTTTCGTATGTGGAGCTACAAATCTTGGCGAAGCACTGAGGAGAATTCAGGAAGGTGCCGCGATGATTCGCACCAAAGGCGAAGCGGGAACAGGTAATGTTGTAGAAGCCGTCCGGCACTGGAAAGTAATTCAAAGGGAGATTCTGGAACTTTCCGAAATGTCCGAGGATTTGCTTCATGATATTGCGCTTATGGAACGAATTGATTTGAAACTCCTAAGCGAAACAAAGAATCTCGGCAGACTTCCTGTTGTCACCTTTGTCGCCGGTGGCATCGCAACTCCAGCGGACGCTGCACTGCTCATGCAGCTTGGCGCCGAAGGCGTATTTGTTGGTTCCGGCATTTTTAAATCAGGGAATCCTGCCAAAACTGCAGCTGCAATTGTGCAAGCAACGGTTCATTTCAATGATGCAAAAGTATTAACAGATGTTTCCAGTGGTTTACCGTCTGCCATGAATGGATTGGAAATTTCCAATCTCGAAACAAAAATGCAGGAACGCGGCTACTGAAAGCCAAAGCGAATTATCCGCTCGTACATGTGATTAAATAGTATTTTACTATAAATAGTGTATTTAACAATGCCTTCAACGTGTATTCAAATGGTCACATTGTATAAATATTTTATACAATAACTGTAATATATAGTGATGTGAAACGTTCTATATGAACCTCAATTACATTTTTAGAATTATAAATAGTGTTTCAGATCGAACACATTAATGAGTCAATGATTACTGGACAATAAAACACACCTCCGTACACTCCCCGAGTCCCCTTCAGGGATCTACTATGAAGTACGTGAAGTATCACACACATCGCGCGGCTTCACTCCCACTCGTCCTGATGCACGTTGCGTGCGTCACATGTCTCGTTCTGAGCATGATGATGAGCCTCCCAAGCCTCGGTAAATAAGTAGGCTAAGGAGCCCAGAGGAGTGAAACGCCAATGCCTTCCACAGTAGGAAGAACCATCGTTCTCCGTCCACACACAGCCTTACCGGCTCGGACGGCCACTATCTTGAGCCCGAAAAGCGGGTTCATTGTCGTGTATAGGCTTATGTGACCAATATTTAGAAATTCACAAAAAATTGGGGGAGAACGGTGCCAATTTTCTTACCCTCCTAACGCTTCGTTTGCTTGAGGATTCCGGTGGCGACAACTTCGCCAAAGGCGGCCCCATTGCCATCTTTCTGAAGAGTGACAACAACATTTTTATGGGCTTCTAAATCTTTATCTGTATCAAACCGCACATTGTGCTGGACGTTACCGGTCGAGCTTGTCAATTGTCCGAGGCCCACCACATCTTCATCGTCTTGTCCCTGAAGCCATCCCGCATAAAATTCTCCATCCTTTGCAGCTGCAATATTCAATTGAATACTGACAATAGTTCCTTTGTCTTCGAAATAATGTGCAATGGCGACTCCGTTTGCAAGTTTTCCGTTGACACCGGCCATCGCAGTGAGTGCAAAGCCTGATTCCTTTCCATGATGCGGATCGGCTACACTTTCGTTTCGTGACACTGGATTGCTGAATGTTGTGATGTCTACAGCTGGCTGAGTATTTTCTGAGGGGCGAGCGACCTGAACCGTTCGCGACGATAGGCATGCAGAGAGAAAAATGCACAGGCTAATGGTCGTTACTGTGGTGAATGTGTGCTTCATAAAGTATTAACAGTCTAGCGAGACACAGGATCCAATCAAACATGATTACCAGAGAATTCCTGCAGACCGTGCTGTTTGATTCGCTCGCTCTTCAAGTGCATGTTTGTGCGCACTGTCTGCAATCGCAGCATAGCGTTTACTATCGGTTGGAAAAAGTTCGGACAATTGCTTGGAAACATCCACGAGATATTCCGGATTCTGCGATAGCGCTATGAAGTGCGTATTTTTTTGGATCGCGTCAGCAAACGCGGAGAAAAGCGTGTCGAATTCCAACTTGCGAGCGGACAGTACTTTTGCCTGAGCGGGTTCGCGCTTTGTATCGAGAAGCTGCTTCAAAATGCCAAGATCCGTTTTCTTTCCGAGAGCGTATGCGTGGTTCAGTGCATCTATTTCGAGCTGCTGATCATTCTTTTGCCTTGCAATAAAACCAAGCAGTCGCCAGCCGCGAACGTCTTCTTTGTTCTGTGAAAAATATTCATCGAGTGCAACCATGGCCTGATCCGGTTTTTTTTGATTGAGATAGATCTGCGTTTCGCTGAGGTGCATATCGCGGCTAAAGATTTGATAGCGTGCGCGATGATACCAAGACAGCGCAGAGGGAAAATCGCCGTTTGCTTCTGCATGTCTTCCGAATGATGAAAAAGATAATGCGGTTCCTTCAACGAGAACGACGAGAAGAAGCGCGATCGCAAAAATCATTTCAAGTTTCAGGAGTGCGCGGCAACGACTCCATGCGCCAAAAGATTTCTTGTGCTCCACGACAAATGGAAAACTCACAGCCGCAAGTGCACCAATAATAATCCAAAAGGGAAGAGCAATTCCAACAAATTGCAGATTGTAATCGATCATGTTGTGAGCAAGCACACCAATCACAGATACAAGAAGAAAAACAGTTTTTCTTTGTGAAGAATCCGAGATACGAATCGCTTTCCACGTTGCCGGAAAAACAGAAAAAACAATGAGTACAACTAAAAGCAATGCAGAAGGCCATCCTGTTTCCATTGCTGCTTTCAGGAAAAAATTATGTGGATGATCAGACGTTGCAAGGACGCTGTCCGCAAGACGCGGCTGAATAAAACGAAAGCTGTACGGACCGTAACCGAGAATCGGATGATCTGCAGAAAGCTTTAGTGCCTGATTCCAAAAACTTCTGCGTTCATTGATTGAAGATGATCCCTCCGCAGCCGTAAACGTAATTTTTTGCTGGACAGATTGCACATCATGAAAGCGACTGCGAATCTCGTTCACTCCAAAGAAAACAATGATGACAATGAGGATCGTCCCGAGCGTTTCGAGCAATGCGCGCTTTTTTATAGACGAAACTACCTTCACCGCACTTTTGCAGGAAAGGAGTGCAAGAGCGCAGAGCTGCAGAGTAAAAGCAATGCCCGCGCCTCGTGAATAGCTGAGAATCAGTGATCCAAGCACAATGCCGAGGCCGAGGATCCACCATGAACGAAGTTTCTGCTTCGAGGAAATAATCGTCATAAGTAGAAGTGGCCACGCAAGCAGCACACATTCCGCCCATGCATTTGGCCAGTAGTCTGTCGTAAAGCGGTAATCAAAAAAAGTTCCGACAAACCGATTCACCGGCTGAAGAATATAAACAAGTACACCGATCAAAGTTGCAACGATGATGGCGGCAGACAAAATTTCTGAAAAATGATCCATGAAAACGCCCGTATTTCTTTCACTGCGCACTCTGCGAATAGTCCAAAGAAAAAAAATGGAAAATGACACTGAGCGCATCACTTCGTCTAAACCGTAATTTTGAGTGGAAGAAAAAACAAAACTCAGAATCATCCAGAAAGAAAACAAAAGTGTGAGCGCCGATAAAAACCATGGCGGATCCACAAATTCATTTTTTGTCGACTGCGAGCGTTCGATGAAAAGTAATTTTTTGCTGGCAAATCCGAGAACCAATGCACATGCCAGCAGCGAAAGCAGCCATGTCATTTCCAGACCCTTTCCGCCGCGAAAAAGAATTGATATCGCAAGTATCGTAAGAACTGCCCATTCGCTCAGCTGAGCGTAAGAGGTTCGCATCATGGCAAGAATTATAGACATCTGAAAACCTAAATAGATAGCATGTGGAGATGCGGGAAGTGTAGAAGAGGGTGAAATGTATGTTTAGAAACTACACATCAAGCTCATTGTCAAAATTTATGTGACCGGTAAATATCTCATTTAAATAGTCCAAAGCTTGTGAGCACTGTGCTCGATTGATGTGCCCTTGATCTCGTAAGCACGCCAACAAGTCAATAAATATATCCCCTTCTAGATTTAAAGCGCTGTGTGTAAGTTGTGTTTCAGTGGGGCTACGCAAGAATACCTCAAATAAAAGTAGGAGTAATTTTTTGGGATCTTCCGGAGAAATAGACCGGAATGTATCCCTGTCAAAATCTGCAAGTTTTTCGATTACCAAGGCACAGAGATTCAAAAGATCAATCAGTCTATCAATTGCCATGTGCTCTGATTTCTCACTGTCTAACTCATCAAAATGAGCCCTATCCTCTGGATCAATCTCAATGCGTTCAGAAAGAAATTCGTGCATATTTTCGAATAATGCTTCGATGCTATTTCTCTCTCCTTGAGAGTAGCTACGCGATAAAGCAAAATTTATCGATATTTCAGTCAGGTGATCTTGTACTGCTTGGTCCTCGCATTCTCCATGATGTGCAGCTGCAAGTACTACGATTTTTAGCTGTTCTAGTCTCGTGCGAATATATTCTTCAATATCCTCTACGTGCATTGAAACAGCTTCACTAAGTTCAGCAAAAAAACGATCTGTTTCAGTGTTAAAATCACTTCGCTGAAAATCATCGTCTAGTGACATATGCTTCAAGTAACTATAGATCAATGTCGTTTATCATGAGCGAACGTAGTGAATCGAATGGTGCCGATGGCGAGACTCGAACTCGCACAAGATTGCTCTTACACGCTCCTGAAGCGTGCGCGTCTACCAATTCCGCCACATCGGCATGATGAGGTTTGATTCGAAAGATCGAGCAAGAGTGTAGCAAAGATGCTGTAGATGTACACAACCGGACATTTCCCGTTGAATGCACATATTCCTTTAGTACGGTAAGATTCAATCATGCCTCACCCACTCTTCACCAAAAAATCCCTCATCGCGCTTGCGGTCTTTTGCGCTGCACTCATTGTCATTCTTTACCTCATGGGTCGTACATTTTTGCTTGAGGGTTGCGGATTGGGACTTTGGACGAGTAGCCCAAACAGTCACTGCACATCACAAATGTTTGCAGATCCGTACTCATCGTCGCATTTTCTTCATGGCATCATTTTCTTTTTCTTCCTGTGGTTTGCATTCAGGAAAATGCCACTGGAATGGAAATTTGTCTGGGCTGCAATTATTGAAATAGCTTGGGAGATACTTGAAAATTCTTCTTTCATTATCAATCGCTATCGCACCGCGACATCATCAAACGACTATTTCGGAGACAGCATTTACAATTCATGTGCGGATCTTCTTTTTTGCATGCTCGGATTTTACATCGCTGCAAAGGTTCCGTGGAAAGTGTCGCTCGCAATCCTCGTCGCGATTGAACTGATCATGTTGGCGACGATCAAAGATAACCTTGCGCTGAATGTTTTGATGCTCGTTTATCCCGTCGAAGCGATCAAGAATTGGCAAATGGGATTATGATCTAGGCCAGCATACTCAAATCCGAGGCAGCTTTGCTGCGCATGGTTTGAAGAGTGGAAATTTGCTTATCGAGATCGGCAATGGTCTGACGGAGCAGATCTTTATGCTTCATTGCCATTTGCTGCGCATCCCTTTTTTGACTATCTGCCTGTTTTATCTGTTTTGCGAGATCTTCTGCTGTGCTCATAAAAAATGGGGAAGGATATCACCTGTAAGACGAATTAAGATGCCAACTCTTACATAATTATTTTGCAGCAGGTACAAACCTCATCGAAAGCGAATTGACGCAGTGTCGTGTGTTTTTTGCTGTAATGTGTTCGCCTTTGAACACATGCCCCAAATGCGCATTGCAATTATTGCATTGGATTTCAATCCGCATGCCATCCTCATCCGAAATTTGTTTCACAGCACCCTCGACCGCATCATCAAACGCCGGCCATCCGCACCCTGCATCAAATTTGTCGGTTGATCGGTAGAGTTCCACTCCGCAGCGCTTACAGATATACGTTCCTGCTTCGTAAAAATTATCATATTCACCAGTGAAGGGGCGTTCGGTGCCTTTATCTTCAATTATACGTTTTTCTTCTGGTGTTAGCTCGTTGAATTGCATAGAAGTTTGAGGAGATTTTAGTATAAAGCTACTCACAACTCACTACCAACTACAAACTCAATTATTCCCACACAATCTCCGGATACGATTTCATATGATCCATGACGAGTGACCTTACTTCATCAAGTTTTTCTTCTGATCTCGCTTCCATACAAATACTGAGGCGCGGAGATGTGTTACTCATGCGAATGCCCGCCCACGCTCCGTCCCCAAAATCAATGCGTGCGCCATCAAGAGTGTTCACTTCATAATTTCCCTGAAAGTACTCGGTGACATTTTTGATCACATCAGCTTTTTTATCATCCGGACACATCGGACGGATTTCATGCTCGGAGAAAACTTTCGGAAATTCATTGAAGATTTTTGAGAGTGGTTTTTGTTCTGCAGTTCGGATCTTGAGCAAATGCAATGCAGCAACGAGTGCGTCGTCGAAATGGAAATAATTTTCAAAACAGAAGAAATGTCCGGACTGTTCTCCGCCGATCAATGCATCGGCTTTATTCATCGCATGCTCGACAAACGAGTGTCCCACTTTGCACATAATTGGTTTGCCACCGAGGCGCGTGACTTCAGAATCTAAAATCGACGAATTGCTGACGGTGAAGACGACGGAGGTTTTGGGATTTCTGCTGAGTACATCGCGCGCGAGGAGGAGAAGAATTTCGTCGGGAGAACGGATTGCGCCGAGCTCATCCACAGCTCCAAAACGATCTCCATCGCCATCAAATGCGAGTCCGATGTCTGCATTTTCCCGTAACACAGTTTCCTGCAAATCCTTCAATGTGCTGTGTTTACTGGGGTCAGCGATGTGATTTGGGAAAGTGCCGTCAGGTTCGGTGAAGAGTTCTGTGACGACTGCTCCTGCTCTTCGGAGAGCCTCGCAGTACACAGGACCCGCTGCACCATTTCCGGAATCAACGACGACATGTAATCCCGTTGCAGTTCCGTGAAACATCTTCGTTAAAAATTCCAGATATGGAGAAATTGCATCGAGATCTTTTACATCTCCGACTCCATCCACAAATTTTTCTACCTGAATTCTCTGTAAAAGTTTTTGAAGCTCTTGATCACTGAATGCCTCAGCGTGCCTCGTCTGAAGCTTCAGCCCATTATCCTCTTTCGGATTATGACTCGCTGTGATCTGAATGCTTCCGTCAAAATTTCCCGTGCACACAGTGAAATAATCGAGCGGGCTTGGGGTCATGCCGATCGTCGAGACGATGCAACCCGTTGATGTGAGTCCTTCGATCGTTGCTTCTGCGTATGCGGGACTGTGTGTACGTGCGTCGAATCCAACAACAACTTTAGGATGTTCAATTTTGTATCGCTCCCGAAGTTCACTTCCAAATCCCCTTCCTACTAATCTACAAAGTTCGGGCGTGATATCAATGTCCGCTTTTCCGCGGATGTCGTAGGCGCGGAAAATGTGTGGGTTGATGGATGTCATTGAGTGGAGTGTAGTCGAAATGAAATATCGTGTCATGGTGAGCTCAAATTTCCCTCTCCAAGGGTCGGGGCTTAAGGAGAGGGGTATAAAATATTCCTCCCGTCTAACTTTCTTTCTCTACCACAGAAAGAAAGTTACAAAGAAAGGTCACCGTCGGCCAACTCCCACTCCGCCCGCCCTGCTATTTCGACGTTACTCAGTCCAAGGCTTCCCTCGCAACGTCGAAACAACGTATTTTCCTGCGGGAAAATAGCAGGGCTTCCCCAACACCCCCCGTGGCCGACGGAGCCAGCCTGACAATTCACACGATTATCCTACTCTGAAGTCTCAAACGCATAACGCTTGATTTCTGCATCAAGCACCTCTTTCGGTGTACGGAAGTTGAGGGACTGGCGGGGACGATTGTTAATCAGATCAACAACATGATCAAGTTCTTCTTGGGTAACTGTTCTGAAATCCGT
>CALREJ010000018.1 GCA_943355155.1 Candidatus Peribacteria bacterium | reverse complement strand
GTGTAAACTTGGCCATACGGTAGGTGGGGAAAGGAGTAGACGCCTTCCCTCCTACCGTACTTGAAGATTTCTATGCGTTTGAGATTTCAGTTCACGATTACATATATTTGACATATTACTATTTAGTTGTACTATAGTACATGATTCTTTCACATATCGTGAAGGTAATTCAGCACCTCAGTTCGGGAGATACGCCGATGAGTACTCTGTTTTTTGAGATTTGTAAGAAACTGCCTAGCAGTAGCGTACACACGGAGGGAAAGTCACTCCTTGTGACCTACGACGAGACCGAGAAGGAGCTTCAGATTTCGACCTTAGAAGGAAACCGAGTCGACAGCATCCAGTGCGATGCGCTCGTCGCAGTAATGCTCTCTTCCGACGAGTCCTTGCTGCTGATGCTGACCAAGGACGGGTCGGTGCTTGCTCTTGACCTCAACGAAAAGGGTCACACGAAGTCCCCAATGTATAACCAATCGTTTTCCGTAAAGAAGACTGGTGGCTCAACTCTTGCACTCAGCAATAACAAGTCGCTCTTAGTGATCGGCTTCGGAAAGCAGATCCAATTCTTCGAGATCCAGGTCGGAAAGGTCGTCCGTCCGCTCCAGGTGATCGATCTTGACAGCAATGTCACTTCCATCCGTTTTGCAGATGACGATCTCGGACTTCGAGTGATAACCGAATCCGCCGTCGTTCTCGTGCGAAACAACGCCAACTGATCGCCCCCCGCCTTCACGATCGAAAAGGACTAGACCCCGCTCTTCTCGAGCGGGGTCACCTTTTATGTGTAAAATGAAATCTCAATTTCGATCCCAATTCATTGTAAAACTACGCCGCAACTCACACTAAAACGAGCTCACATACCTCGCCCTCCTCACCCAGCTCCTTCTCCCACCTAAGCACGATGCTTCTGCCAATCAAAGCAAGAGCTAACAGTACACACTATTTGAAACTTAAACTTCCCCCGGTCGCGACCTTGCGGCGCGACCGGAGGAGTGCCTCTGCCTTACTTGACAGAGACGACGGCGGAAACGAGAATTGCAGCCGTGCCGAGTGCAGAACACCCGGCAGCGACCCACACCAGACCCGTTTCCAAAAACCACATCTTCCAGCCCCAGAAGGGCTGGCGATCATGCCATGGAAACATGGCATCCTCCTTTCATACGTGTGCTCCGTCTGTTAGAGAGCATGTGAAACAGACTAGAACTATTGTAACACAAAACACGCATTTTGAGTATGGTCTAGCATAAAACGCAAAAAATGAGTTACATAAGGCATTCATCTACTAACAAGCTCAAAACGGACTCACATACTTCGCTTTATCGCCAAGTTCCTCCTCAATCCTCAGTAATTCATTGTACTTACAAATCCGATCCGTGCGACTCAGCGAACCTGTTTTAATCTGTCCCGTGCGAAGCCCAACCGCGAGGTGCGCGATGAAGCTGTCTTCTGTTTCGCCGCTGCGATGACTGACCACTGCCTTCCAGCCATTTTTCTGTGCGAGCTGGATCGCATCGACGGTTTCGGAGACTGTTCCGATTTGGTTCAGTTTGATGAGCACGGCATTCGCTGCTTTCTTTTCGATCGCTGTCTTGATGCGCTCTGTGTTTGTCACAAGCAAATCGTCACCCACAAGTTGTACGTGATCCCCCAGTGCCGTCACCATCGCGCTGAAGCCTTCCCAGTCGTCTTCGCTGTGACTGTCTTCGATGCTGACGATGGGGAACTTGGAACAGAGATCCACGTAGTATTTTGTGAGTTTGTCTGAGGTCATTTTCTTGCCGTCGAGGGTGTATGTTCCTTTGTCGTGAAATTCTGATGCAGCAGCGTCGATTGCGAGTTTTATTTTCCCTTCATATCCTGCCTGAGAGATAGCTTCCATCAGCAAGGCAAAGGCATCGGCACCGTGTTTGAGATGTGGCGCAAATCCTCCTTCATCCCCCACTGCCGTCACCTGTTTTTTGTCTGTAAGGATTTTCTTGAGCGTGTGAAACACATCTGTTCCTGCGCGCAGTGCATCTGAGAACTTGTCGAACCCAACCGGAATGATCATACATTCCTGAAAGCTGAGTCCGCTATCTGCGTGCTTGCCGCCGTTCAGCACATTCATCATTGGAACCGGTAATTGGTACTCCCCTCTCCCGCTCACGGGGGAGGGGCTGGGGGTGGGGGCAAATTGATCAGAGAGCGAACTCCACAATGATTTCCCCTCAAGCTGCGCCCTCGCCCGACACACTGCCATCGAAACTCCCAAAATCGCATTCGCACCGAGAATAGATTTGTTTGGCGTGCCGTCGAGATCAATGAGCATCTTATCAATCGCACGCTGATCCTTTGCAGACTGTCCGACGAGCGCTTTTGCAATCGGACCATTTACATTGGCAACTGCCTTCATCACTGACTTTCCCATATAGATCGCAGCGTCTCCATCGCGAAGCTCCAGTGCTTCGTGGCTGCCGGTTGAGGCTCCCGATGGCACCGCAGCGCGACCGAAATAGCCACCTCCTAAAGTACAATCGACTTCGATCGTGGGGTTTCCGCGGGAGTCGAGAATCTGACGGGCATGAAGGGTTTTTATGGAATGCATATGGATCACATCCTAGCAACAACCAATTGAATAACAATTATTTTGTAGAGACGACCCGTTGGGACGTCTCGTGGAGGCATATTTACATCAAACAACGAAGACGTGCGCTCCGCACGTCTCTACGCAACGATGAAATTTCTTCGCCTCGCCCTCACATGCAGCACCGCACAGTACATCGCCACAAACATCACCATCATCGCCTCGGTTGCGGGACCGGATGAGGTGAGGTTCGGAGAGAGATGGGTGATGCGTGCCTCACGCTGAGACACGACCGGAAGATCGTTTGCGATCATTGCGCCAACTGTGGCACCTTTCACGCTCGGCACAGAGCTCTGCAGTGCTGCAAGACGCGCAGTGCGTCGCTCCATCCGACGAAGGTTCGCCCGATATTGTTCTTCGCTTGCGTGAGGCGATTTCGACAGATTGCTCTGACTGGCAACGGTCACAGCTACAATCGCAGTAGAACTGCTGGATCCAAATCTCTGGGTGTTTAGAACAGATGCGACGCGGGTCGGCCAGCGATTATTTTCCCCGATCACCGCAAACGCCAAAAATGGAACAAGGAGCACGAGGAGCAGAATCACTCGCGACATTCTTTGACGAAGGACATCCAAACAAAACCAAAGCAGAGCGAAAAAGGAAATCGCAACAACAGGAAGCGACCATCCCCACGTAAACCACCTGCGCACAAAGCTTAGAATTGGATGACCCGATGCAAATAAACTGAGCCCGAGCCACACGAGCAAAATCAGTGCCGGCAAAAAATGAAGGAGACGAAATGCATTGTCCGCACGTCTCTCGCGAAAAAGCGGATAGAGCGCGAGTGGGTACGCAATGCTCAAACTAAAAAGCACAGCCCACGGCACAGGATTCACCGTCGGAAGAGGAAGCACCGCACACGCAATACCCGTCACCACAATCACGACAGCGAGAAGTGCGAGGAGGAAAGTTTCGGTTGAGTGTTTGAGGGGCATAGTGTCACATCGTGACTGAGTGATTGGCGTCTGTCAATTTTAGTCATATTCATTTGTAGAGACGAGCGATGCGCACGTCTCAGGTCGCCATGAAATCACTACCAAACGGAGACGTCCGAATCGGTCGTCTCTACGGAAAGGAGAAATCTATTTTTTTCTCTTCGGCAAATACTTCTCCCTCGGATCGACATGCTTCACCATTGGAAGCACTTCATAGTGACGGGCGGTGAAGAGTTTGAATTGCAGGAAAATGAAGAAAATAGCGATTGCGAGCCAGAGCACCCACCAGACCCGCATCGACACAAACTGAATCTGCTCCACGCGTGCGACGACGAGAATCAGTCCCGTCAGTCCAAACCAGAAACTTGCTGTCCCCCATGATCTCGTGAGTTTTCGGGTGACCGGATTTTTGTGATTTTTGCGCCAGACGGAAATAACGATCGAGAGTGCCATCAGCAAAGCACACACTGCGAGCAGTGCGATTGCCTTGGGACTACTGTACGTCGCATTTGCCGGATTTGGCCAGAAAAGAAAAGAGAAAAGCTGGAGGAGGATGTTTTTCATAGAGTGTCTTCGGAATGGGAATCAGCGAAATCAACTGCCGAAATGTCTTCTTCTCCGACTGTCACCTGATTGGGAGCCTCGGTTGCAACGAGTGTGAGAAACATTGCTTCCAGTTCACGTTCTTTGATCGTGCGAGTGGGGCGAATCAGCAGGTACAGCAGAAAACCAACGATCGGAAATACAGCGACAATCACAATACACACAAACTGATACAAAAATGACCGTGTTCGAAGGAGGATGTCGCGGAGTGCATAAAAAAGAAGAAAGAGGACAACCACCGCTATGAACACGAGGGCAGTCTGCTGTGCACGAAGGACAGGATTATCAAGGAAAAACTGCGTGAAGGATGCGAAGGAAAGTGGCATGGGATAAGGGAATGCAGAGAAACCGGATCTCTATAAATGCGGATGTCTCTTCCGGTGGACGGTAACGTACACGACGACCGCGAGTAATGCCAGTATCGCGAGAAGTTGGCTGAAGCGAAGCTCAAACGCCTCGAACGGAAACCACGGCCGCGCAATGAGATAAGCGGCACACATCGTCGTCGCTCCGATTTCACAGATGACTATCAGCCTCTGCGACATTTTTTCGATGAGGATGAAAATGCCTAGGCTTACGAAGACAATGAACAGCACAAAAAAATCGAGCTTTGTTGCAAACACGGGAATGCTAAAATCACCGCGGAAAGACTCGAGGATAAACGTTGCAATCGCGGCACAGGAAATGCCCGCAAGTGTCTCGGCTCCTGCACGTTTTGCGTGTTTTCTCACAATAAGAAGAATGAACGTGAGGAAAAAATAGAAAAGTGCGTAGTAGAGTTGAACCGGATGCACCGGCACGGAGAAACGCACATTCGCACCATCGTACGTCACTCCCCACAAGAAATCCGTCGGTGTTCCGTACGCGAGCCCCGCAGCAAATTTACCGAGCCAGTTGAAGGAAAGCCCGAAACACGTAGCGGGAAGAAGGACATCGAGCCACTGAAGGAATGTCGTGCGTGAGGTTCCGCGCGCAACATAAAGAACAAGTGCGATGCCGATCGCAGCCCCGAGGAAACTAAAATTCCCGTCGTGAAGTTTGAAAATTTTGAACGGCTCATCGGGTTTGAGGTAGATGCGATATTGCTCCATGACCGCAAATAGTCTTCCGCCAATCACCGCAGCGCAAAAATGCCACAACGCGTTATCTTTAAAATTCTGAAGTGACAGCCCCGCGCTCTGAGACAAACGGAAAAAAAACTCCGCAGAAAGCCAGAGCCCAATGAGAAGAAACACGAGATGTGTCCAGAAAATAAAAGGACCGATCTGAAAGGCTTCGAACATACGACGAGAATACTAGTTACTAGAATACTAGAATACTAGGGACAGACAAAAAAATCCCTCTTTCCCAGTATTCCAATACTCCAATACTCCAATATTCCAGTATTCTAGCCAATCGACAGCTCCAACTTCCTCTGCCCCACATCATTCGTGACCGATGCAATAAATTCATCGATGGGAACGACCACCTGCTGCTTCGTGCGGATGTTCCGGACGGTCACGCTGTTTGCTTCAATCTCTTTGTCACCGATCACAAGCAGGTAGGGAATGCGCTGCTGCTCCCCTTCTCTGATTCTTTTACCCAAAGATTCCTCGGAGTTCATATATTCTGCGCGGATTTTCTTTTCGAAAAGTTTAATGCCGAGGTTCGCGGCAAATGCTTCATGATCGTGCGCAACGGGAAGGATCGCCACCTGCATCGGCGCGACCCAGAGCGGGAAATGTCCGGCATGATGTTCGATGAAAATCGAGAGGAACCGTTCGAGTGCACCCATGATCGCAGCGTGAATCATCACGATTCTCTCTTTTTCTCCGGTCTCATTGATGCAGAAAAGATCAAATCTCTCCGGCATATTGATATCGAGCTGAATCGTTGCAACCTGCCACTCGCGCCCGATGGAATCCGTCGTGATAAAGTCGACTTTTGGTCCGTAGAATGCGGCTTCCCCAGGTGCTTCGACGTAGGTGACTTCGCGATCCTTTGCAATTTTCCGGATCGCATCTTCTGCCTGTTTCCAGAGTGCAGGAGTGCCTAAATATTTTTCAAAATGTTCGGGATCATGCAGAGACAACCGAACCTTCAGCGCATTAAACCCTGTCGTCTTATAAAACGTATCGACGATATCCCAAATCCGCAGGAATTCTTCCTCGACCTGCGACTGTCGGCAAAAGACGTGCGCATCATCTTGTGTGATGGAACGCACGCGCGAGAGGCCATGTAACTCCCCTGTCTGCTCATCTCGATACACCATCGTCGTCTCTGCGTAGCGCTGGGGCATTTGTTTGTAGCTACGGGGACTGCGCGCAAAAATCTGTGTGTGGTGCGGGCAGTTCATCGGCTTCATCGCAAATTCGTGACCGTCGCGCGTTTGAATGCGAAACAAATCATCTTTGAATTTCTGCCAGTGACCCGACATTTCATAGAGTTCCTTCTTTGTGACGTGAGGGATCGTGACGCGCTGATAACCCTTCGCTTCCCGCAGTTCCCATACAAACGCATCCAACGTATTTCGCATAAACGTTCCGCGCGGCGTCCAGAGCGGAAGTCCGGGACCGACCAATTCGCTGAAGGTAAAAAGATCCATCTCTTTTCCAAGCTTTCGGTGATCGCGCTTTTTTGCCTCTTCCATTTGCAGCAAATACGCGTCGAGTTCTGCTTTCGATGCAAATGCCGCGACGTAAATACGCGTGAGCTGTTCGCGCTTTTCATCGCCTCTCCAATAAGCCCCCGCAACAGACATCAGTTTGAACGCATCGACGGGAATATCTTTCGTTGAATGTGTGTGTCCGCCACGACAAAGATCGACAAATGTTTCTTTGCCGTCGGGCAATACGTTTGCGAAGTGCGTCACCATCGTCACATTTGCATTTTTTTCGAGGTCTTCGATCAGCTCCACCTTGAACGGCTGTCCCCTCTTTTTCCAAAACGCTTTCGATTCCTGCGGGCTTAGTTCGTCACGGCGGAACGTCTGCGCCTGATGAATAATCTTCTTCATTTCCTCTTCGATCATGGGAAGCTGTTCCTCGGAAATGGGCTCTGGGAAGAGAAAATCGTAGTAACAGCCAGTATCGATTGGCGGGCCGATCGTGATCTGCGTCTCGGGCCAGAGCTTCGTGACTGCCTGTGCAAGAACGTGAGCAAGTGAGTGACGAATATTGTGAAGATGATTGGCTGCGGGTTCCTTTTCTGATGTTGAAGCGACGACCGCGCTCGCGTCTCCGTATTGCGCAATCGATTCTAGTCGCGGCTTTGCGATGCGTTCGTAATCCTTTGTTTTCAAGGCCATCGATCGATCCAACCTCGCAGCATTGAAGAACAGCTCTTCGTTTTTGAGCAGCAACGGATCCACGATCAATTCAAGTTCGGGATGGAAGGCAAGAGGAAGAATCGTCCCCGACACGCTTCCTGCAAGTATTTCTGCAATATCCTCGGTCGCAAACGAGACATACGTTCCATTGAAAAGCGCTTTGATCCCATTCAGATTCACCTTCGCATCACCCGGCACCACCGCCAATATCATCTTTTTCTCTTTCTTCCCAATCTTCACCATCACCACAATGCACTTCGCCGCTTGAGAAAGCTCATTCCCGCGCATCGGAGACACAATATCCGTTCGCCCCTCCGGCGCATGATCGATCAGTCGATACTGCGCGCCGTGTTCATCGAGCAATGCAATGAGCCTGTCATAGGTTTCGTGGGACATCGCAGGAAGTGTAGAGCAACAAGATAATAAAATGTAGTGTTCGTTACAATCGTTGTTCTCCCCTCTCCCGTCAGGAATCCGGGCGGGAGGGAGAGGGGCTGGGGGTGAGGGAGTTTTGTGCTACACTCACCGTCATGAAAAACGCTCTTATTTTCCACGGCACAGGCGGTTACCCCGAAGAAAATTGGTTTCCGTGGATGAAAAAGGAGCTTGAATTGATGGACTATGAAGTTGCAGTCCCGCAGTTTCCAACGCCGGAAGGACAAACGCTCGAAGCGTGGTTTAAAGTGTTTCAGAAATATCATGACAACATGAACGAAGACACGATCATCATCGGTCACAGCTTGGGAGGAATTTTTCTCCTACGCGTGCTGGAAAAAATCCAGAAGAAGATTGCCCTCGCCTGTTTTATAGGAACGCCGATCGGAATCAAGCCAATTGCAAATTATGACAGTGATTTACTGTTCATGGGAAAACCTTTCGACTGGGATCGCATCAAAAATCACGCAGAAAACTTTATCGTGTTTCATTCGGATACGGATCCCTACGTTAGTCTTGAAAATGGAAAAATGCTCGCGAATAATCTTGGCATCGCCCTCGACTTTGTGCCAAATGCAGGCCATTTTAATGCAACGGCTGGGTATCTGAAATTTGATGCGCTGTTGGAAAGAATACAAAAGATGGCATCGGGCAAAGTGGAAATCAAATCTTGAAACGCCGCACCCGGGAACGGGTGCTGCTGTAGTGATGGTGAATTAAAATATAGTAGCACCCGTTCCCGGGTGCGGCGGGATGATTTTATAATGTACAGACAGCACCTGTCCCTAGGTGCGGCTTTTTTCACACCAAATCCAACTCCTTCTCCAGCGCCCGCACTTCGCGCAGCATCTGCGGATCGTTCTGCAATTTTTCTTCGATTTTATTCGTCGAATTCATGACGGTCGTATGATCGCGGCCACTGAAGAGCTCACCGAGACGAGTCTGGCTCATACGCAGATATTTCTTGCAGAGGAACATCACGATCTGGCGCGGGATGAGGATTTCGCGAACGCGGGATTGTCCGAGCATGTCAGCGACAGACACAGAGTAATACCGCGACACCGCCTCCATCACGTCCTGAAAACTCGCGATGCGCTTTGGGGAGATTTCAAAACCGGTATGCTCCGCTTCTTCATGCGGGTCTTTATTGAGTTTTCGCATAATATCCGCAATGCTTTTTACGGTCGGCATCCGCTGTTCTAGTTCATACTGCGCAACTGCCTGCATCAGGATTCCTTCGAGCTCACGGATATTTTTGGTCGCGTGCTCGGCGATAAATTGAAGCACATGCATGTCGATGAAGAGCTCATATTCCTTTGTTTTTTCAACGAGGATCGCAAGGCGCGTTTCGTAGTCGGGGGCAGACACATCCGCAATCATGCCGCGTTCAAAGCGAGAGACGAGACGATCATCGAGTTGGAGCTCCTGTGGCGGACGATCCGCGGAGAGGATGATTTGTTTTCTGTCTTCGTAGAGTGCGTTGAACGTGTGGAAAAATTCTTCCTGCATGCGTTCTTTGTTTGCGAGGAACTGCACGTCATCGATGATAAGTACATCCACGAGTCTGTAGCGACGACGGAACTGCTCCCACTTTTGATTCATCACGGTTTCGATCACTTGGTTTGCGAAGTCCTCTGTCGTTGTGTAGACAACCGTCGCTTTTGGCATCTGTTTGAGGATCGCGTTGCCTGTTGCTTGGAGCAAATGTGTCTTTCCAAGCCCCACTCCACCGTACAAAAAGAGCGGATTATATTTTCCACCGGGTTGAGTCGCGACGGACTGACACGCTGCAAAAGCGAGACGATTGCTGCTGCCGACAATAAAGTTTTCAAGTGCGTAGCGGGGGCTGAGGATTTTACTCACAATTCCCTCCGCCAGTTTCACTTCCTGTTTGCCCGGTAACTTCCGGCGCTTTTGTTCGGGAAATGCAAGGAGCAGATCGAACGTGCGCGTGCGATCGTCTTTGAGTCCGTTATCCACCTGATACACCACCTGACGGACGTTCGGTTCGAGTTCCTGTGCTGCGGTGAGTGTCATTGCGCGGTAATGTTCGAGGTGCCAGTTGAGCGACATCGGAAGCGGCAGTCCGACCACCAGTGTCCCCTCTTCAAAGCCAAGAACAGCGGTATCGCGAAACCACGTAATAAACTGACTGCGTGGAATTTTCGTCTCGATTTTTCTGAGCACCTCGAGCCACAGGTCGCGATAGGCGGCCTCGGACATCAGCGAAGTGCCGATACTAGGAGAAGAGACGGAGGACGTCATACAAAGTGACAATGATGATAACGAGAAGAAGAATGCCAAACCCAACGGTGTTCGTCACAATCTCCACCCGCCGGTTATCGGGTTTGTAAAAGATTTCAGAGAGAACAAATACCAGTCGTCCGCCGTCAAGCGCGGGAAATGGGAGGATATTTAAGACGGCAAGGCTGAGACTGAGCAGTGCGACGAGCCGCAGATAAACCATGAATCCTTTCTCGACAGATTTATAGGTAAGCTGCGCGATGCCGACAATTCCTGTCACGCCTTCCGGCACCTGTCCGCGCTGTGCGAGTGAAGAAAAGAGCTTTCCGATTCCAAGAACCGTCTGTTCCGTCACCACTTTTGTTTCGCGGAGTGAGAGCAAAGCCGCAACAAACACATTTCGTCTCGGCGCAGAAAGTTCGAGTGCGATCCCCTGCAAATACACACCGGTCTTCCCCTGCTCCACGCGAACGGCTTTCGTCACTTCCGTTCCGCCATCCACGGGAACTGTCGTGTAGCTCACACTGTTTTTTCCTTTCTGGAATTCAATCACATCACTCGGGTGCGTGACCGCTTGACCGTCAACCGACACAAGAATAGAACCCTTCGTTATACCCGCATCCGCAGCCGTTCCACCCGTTAGCACATCATCAATCGCAACACCCAGTTTCAAATGAATCGTTCCCTGCGACGCTGCGCGCTCCATGTCATCCATCGAAAGATACGTCGGAATCCATTGCCCATAGGAAAATCCAAAAAAGAAAATAAGCATCGCAAGTAAAAAATTCATAGCGACTCCTGCGACGAGAATAAGGGAACGCGTAAGAATAGGTGCATGCGAAAAACTTCCTTTGCTTTCACGGTCAGCCTTGTCTCCGTTTTCACCCTTAAGCCTGACAAATCCGCCAAACGGAATCCAGTTCAGAGAAAAGATCGTCCCCTGCCATGTAAAGAGTGATTTTGCACGGGGAGGAAGTCCGAACCCAAATTCTTCGACCACGACACCTGCCTTCCGCGCCGCCAAAAAATGTCCGAACTCGTGAATAAGGATCAACCCCGTTATCAGGAAAAAAAACGCGATGGCGGAGAGGAAGTAGAGCATCGGGACGGCTATCCTATCGTGTCCTGTGGAAAACGAAAAAGTTTTCCACACAGATCAGATTGCAGTCGACAGTGAGACAGTGATGAAGATGCAGAACGTCAGGAAAAACCGACATTGTGTTTCCCTCATCCCTTTGCGATAACCAACGCTTCCACGCGTTGAGCACCAGCTTGCTTCAATGCTCCTGCACACGCGTCGAGCGTCATACCGGTCGTCGCGATGTCATCGATGAGAATAATGTGCAGAGGAATTGGGATGGAAGTGACCACAAATGCATTGTTCATCGCTTTGATCCGTTCCCTGCGCCTTCTCCATGCCTGATGTCCGGTCGGGCGAATGCGCCTGAGCAGATGTTCGTGATTCCACCCGCGAGCATTTTTCAGTTCCTCTGCGAGTAGCTCTGACTGATTGAATCCGCGAAAAAATCGGCGCGTCCAGTGAAGCGGAACCGGACAGAGTACGACATCCGGATACTGCGAGAGGAGTGATGACGCGCTTACCAGTAACCCTCCGAGTGCCGTCCGCAGATGAAACACTTTCCCATACTTGAACCGTCTGATCGCAAGCCGCAGAAGCGGCGACGATTCATAACTACTCGCCGCAACAATCCGATCGACATATTTGATCCCTACTTTCCGAAGCTCCAGTGAATCCATGCGGATCGGACAGGAGTGCAAAATCCTCTCTTCACGCGCCGTCACAAATGCACCCTCTTCTCCGGTGAGAGAGGTTTTGGGGAAGAAGAGGTCGAGGAGATGTGGCATCGCATATCATGATAGAAGCATCTTGTAGCCCGCGTTTTAGATTGCTAAGCTACACACTCCGAAGTGCTGAGCAGTAAGCGACTTCGGACGTTCTTAGGTACTGTGGAACGTCAGGTGTTCTATTCACATCTTCGGGCAATTAGCTCAGCTGGGCCGACGAGCGTTTACGCGAGACGCAATCAAAAACGCCACATGGGCGAGACAGCTGATTGAAAGCAATTATTCACATCTCCGGGCAATTAGCTCAGCTGGTTAGAGCGCCACATTGACATTGTGGAGGTCACAAGTTCGAATCTTGTATTGCCCACCATCTACATTTCCAATCAGACAATGATCTCAACTGTCTTTGTTTGACCTAGAAAACGATAATAAAAATCACACATACATGCGTAACATGGTCATTGCGGAAGCCACAAGTTCATATGCCGTATTGACCAATGAATAGACAAAATTGCATATTTTATATATAATATTATTATGATTGAGGACATAGAAAAAGAAAGTGACTCACACTACTCAGCATTAGAAATTGAGAGATGGCAATCAGGAGGACAAGCATATGCAGAGTTCTTCTCGCATTTGAATGACGATAAAAAACGGGAATTGATACATTTAAGCAAAACAATGCATCCGCATAACCCTGGAAATGTGCAGTTGCTTTTTTTGGGCGAGAAACCTGTAGTATTTGAATTATATGTAAGCGAAAGTCTTGCAAAGAAATTTCAAGCATCAGGATACAAGACATCTGGAAACTATATATACGATCCTCTTGCTGTTCTACAAATCATCAATCAACATTCAAAACTTTTTGCAGAATACGCTACTACTGATCCTCAGGTCTTGATGGAGAAATTTTCAAAAAAACAGATTACAGAATGCCACAACCAAAGAGGTATTTTGCTTGGCTATCCCAGCAGTGCTGTGGAATATTTTTTGAGTGAAGAACGAGCTCAATTTTTTGATTTTATCGAGAGAAAAAGAGAGGAACTGATTGCACCGATACGTGATTCAGCTAGAACCATGGAATATAAAAAACGTGAAGTTGCAGAAAAAGTTAATTGGGAATTTTTGTTGATCACCGATATTCTAAAAGGCTACGTTGAGAGCGATCCTCATAATGAAGAATGGCAAACATTACTGACATCTGCTCAGAAATTCTGTTCACTGCGAACATTTGGAATACCAAATCTTGGTGATGAATGGGTCGATGTTCTCGATTCAGCTGAAAGCATTGAACAAGAAAAACGCTGGAAAGAAGCAATAAACGTATCGCATATCGCTGAATTGTATCCTCCTGAAAAGTGGCCACAGGAAAATCACCTTACTGATGAAATACAAAAGTCGATACACAGTACCTTGGTTAACCTCAAAAGTAGTTAAATGCTTCTGATTGCAGAGCGGCTTCGACCATGGCAGCATTCAATTCCCCGCTTACTCATAACCCAGAAGAAATACTCTTTCGGCTATTTTGTTTGAAAAATTCCATGCTGACTAGAACAAACGACAAACCTATCATTATAGTAAACATCCAAAACAAGCATTTTACATACACATAGAACACTGAATGGTAACTATTTAACAATAAAAAACATTTCATAATCCTTGCAACATCACAGACGGGCGAAAATGTGGTTTTTTCGCTATAATAGAGAGATTTATTACACACAAAAAAACATGGAAAACACACAAACACAATCTGTACCCAAAGCGGAAATTCCGTCATCGGTCGATCCGCAAAAAATACTGCTCACATGGCAGGCACAGGTTCAACCACATTTCGACAGATCGAAGCAGTGGTATCAAGTTGCCGGTGGATGTGTGCTCGCCGTTGCTGCGTATGGAATTATCACAAAGTCGTGGTCGCTCACGATTGTCACACTCCTCTGTGGAGCGATGTACTACCTGATTCGCGATCACGTTCCAGCGGTGAAAACCATCACGCTCATGGAAGGCGGGGTGAAATTGGAAGAAAAATTTGTAAGTTGGGAAAATCTCGCAGGATTTTGGTTTCTACAAACACCCGATTACACAGAGCTGCACTTTGTTCCAAAAACCGCGAAGCAAAGTGAATTTCACATTCAAACCGGCACGCAGGACATCTCGGGACTGCGGATGCTGATCGGGAACCACATCCCCGAACTTGCCGACAAAAAGGAGAATCTACTTGACGCTTTTACCCGCATAGCTAAACTATAAATGGTGCCCCTGCCAAAGCGTAGGCACCTTGCACCCGAACACAACCCCGAAAGGGAGTTGCGTCAGCTTTGGTTTGCTACCAATACTTCTACAAGTACCTCTTCCACTCCGGCCGATTGGGATGATGGTCAGGTATCTTCTGAAAGTCAAAACGGAACAGAACATGCTGCTGATACGAGACTATTGGCAAATATGACGGTGGCAGATTTAAATAACATCATCCGAAATAATGTGCAGACGATTTTGACAACTGTACAAACACCAGCTTCTCAATCCACGACACAACCTAGCACAAGTAATAGCGCAACAACTACAAGCACTACAACAGATGCAGATGCAACTGCCACTTCATCTACGGAATCCACAACTGCGGCAACAGCTACAACCGCAACACAACGACTGGAAGGAGCAGATGGCCAATCGAGTACGCTTGATCATACAGAAGTAGAAGGTGATGCAAAGAAATCGCCAGAAGATGTATTGATTGATGGAGCGAAGGATATGCGACATATCGGTATGGAATTGCTCGAGACTCTCAAAAATAAAGAAAATCTCACTCTCGTCCATGCAGCGGGAATACCTAATTTTGAAAAACAGTGGAAGGATGACAGTGATGAACTCGATGCACAGATGAGCCGAGTTGCAGGAGATAAAGCATTTGTTGAAGCAATTCAGAAATTAAATAGCGGAGGAAACCCTGACGAATTTATGTCGGAAATACGAGAATGGGCCAATGGAGAAGGATACGGATGCGATGAATTCTTCCACTTGGTTGCAAACATAGTAGAAAAAGTGTGCAACGCTAATAGAGCAGATATCAACCAATGGGAGACACTCAACAAAAGTACAAAAACGCGGATTTGCAGAGAAATTCTTGATGCCGGAGCTATTAAAACTCTTATAGGTAAAATGACCGACATGCACAAAAGCATGAAAGAGACTCTCGAAAAATCAAAAAAAGCATATGATGAGAACGTGTTGTTACTAAAAAACGAAGTGACAACAACGACTCAAAAATCACTGTCTGAAAAATTAATGCAGGTTCGTTTTTATTCCATCAATGATGTGTGGCATGGAATGACAGAATATTACGAAGCTCTCAAGCACTCTTGGGAACATACGCGCCACACAAAATCTGCTGCAGTTGCCGACGCCATAGGGAATGCAATGGACTGGCTTCCTTTCTATGGAAAAGAAACGGCTCTACAGTTGAATCAGAATATACGTTCAAAAAATCGTGAAAACACCGGTAAAGAAAAAGAGCGCTTGAAGGAATCGAATGCATCATGGACAGAGCTTTTTGGACCCAATGGTCACCACGGGCTTCTCCATGAATATTTGCACGGAGCAAACTATGACAATGCTAGAGCGGTAATGGAATATGCAGCTAGTCGTGGTTGGCTCTACGATCTAGATGAAAGCATGACAACACCAACAAAAACAGTATTCGGCGTTCCTCTTTCTGATATTTGTACAGACTGGAACACAAAAGAAGTTGCCAACTATTATACAACGCTGCGCCAACAAAACTCTGGCGGAAGAGACGATGAAATTGCAAATGCAAAAAAGAAGATTTCCGACAACAGAAATGTACCTCTGTTTATCAGTGAAATAGAAAGAGAAATGGATGACTTAAATATTTGGGCAGCGGCAGGAATCTGTGAACGTGCGATGGAAAGAGGACTGGAAGGCGAAATTTCACCGTGGCTTACAACGGCAGTGCTCGGAAAATTACGCGACAATCCGATGTTGAGAAAAATTACAAACGACTACTTCTTCGACAAAGTAGGGAAAATGAGCATGTATACTACTGCTCCCACACTGGGTTGGTTCAAAGCAAATGGTAGGGCACTGACACAATGGTGCCAGCTGAACAATACAGAATACTTTAATGATACGAGTATCGGAAGAATTATTCTGGACATAGAACGTCTGATTTACGAAAGATCTCCCGAACCACGTGCATATTTTGACACCACCCATGGGAAGAAAAAGCTGCGTCACTGGACTGCAAAAATTCTCGCTGGTCAGAAAGTTGACCTGTCGATCGATGGCAACTCTGGCAAATATATAAGTATTTTTGAATCCAAGTTCGCGTGGTACCGCGATAAAATCGCAACAACCTTTGCTTCTCCGGCAAAACCATACGAAGAAGATTCTGATTACTATGTTGGAGAATCTGAACAGTGGCTTATGCCGGAAAACGTGATTAAAAAAATACTTGCCCATCAATCCACCGGTGAATTCCATCGTGAAGATCTCGCAAAGCCTTTCATTACAAAGCTTATAAAGAAAGCGGAGGATCTTCGCAAAGACGCATTCAATAATCTATCAAAACCTGAATTGATGGATGCATACAACAACTACATGACCGAGACTCGCAGCAAATTAGATTTGTGGATGAGTGGTTTGCGTAGTCACCAAGCCGGAGCTCGTATCGCTACAACGGTTCTCAATGACAACCGAACACCGGCTATTGCTGCAATGTACTTCAATGGACTCATCAGTACAGAAATACTGCAATCTGCGCCAGCAATCTGGAAAATCATACAAGAGGAGCAGTTGATAGATAAAACTATCTTTCCTGACAACGCAGGCCATATTTTTACGGGCGCAAGGCTAAATAAACCAGCTGCAGAAACAGGAAAGAAAGCAAAACAGCCACCACCCGATGCAAAAGCATAAAACAGAAAAGACATAACCCTGTATACTCCCTGCATGCACATCGAAATCAAGCGCATCGACCCCACTCTCCCCCTCCCCGACTATCACACAAACGGCGCTGTGGGGTTTGACTTGATCACACGTGAAACAACTGTGATCGAGGCAGGAAAGATCGCCCTCGTGCCAAGTAATGTGATTGTGAAGGTGCCCGAAGGATACGCATTACTCCTGATTCCCCGTTCATCGCTCCCACGAAAAAAGGGGCTTATCTGTCCACATTCACTCGGAGTCATCGACCAAGATTATCACGGCGAGAAAGATGAATTGATGGTGCAAGTGCAAAATATTACAAATTCCCCCGTGACCGTCGAGCGCGGCGAACGGATTGCGCAGGGATTATTTGTGAAAGTTGAAAAAGCACAGTGGGAGGAGGTTGATTCGCATGGTGCGGAGACGAGAGGGGGTTTTGGGAGTACAGGGGGATGACGAAGATTACGAAGAAGACAAGGACGACAAAGAAAACAAGGAATTTTTCATCCTTGTAATCTTATTCGTCGTAATCCTTGTACTCTTCGTCTTCTTTGTAATCCTTGTAATCTTATTTAGAAATTGGCTTCCTCATAAACGCCGGCACTTCCAATTCCTCTTCATCAAGTTTTGGCGAGCTGCTCATCATCTCTGGCTTGCTGTCGTCTTTGAAAGCGCGCGGTTCGCGGTCTGTGCGGGATGTGTTGTTTGCACCAGTCATATTCGTTGCGGCCTTGGTGAGGTAGCGCTGTGCGGGCGTTGCGAAGGTTCCTTGTTGCTGCGTTTCCGCGTGGTCAAATCCTGTCGCGATCACCGTGCACTTCACTTGTCCTGTGTAGTTTTCATCGATCACGGCACCGAAGATAATCATCGCTTCTGGGTCTGCGGTTTCGGTGATGATGCGTGCAGCCTCGTCGACCTCGAACATCGAGAGATCGTTTCCACCTGTGATATTGAAGAGAATTCCCTTCGCACCGTTGATGGAAAGTTCCAAGAGTGGACTGTCGATCGCGGCTCTGGCTGCCTCTGCTGCGCGGCTGTCTCCTGTGCCGTAGCCAATTCCCATGAGAGCGGTACCAGCGTCTTGCATGATCGTTTTGACGTCCGCGAAGTCGACGTTCACGAGTCCGTGCTGTGTGATGAGTCCGGAGATTCCTTCGATCGCGTGCTGCAACACTTCATCGACCACCTCGAATGCCTCGGTGAGAGGAGTTGTTTTGTCGATGAGAGAAAGGATCTTGTCGTTTGGGATCGTGATGAGGGTATCGACTTTTCCGCGCAGACTCTCGAGTGCTTCTTCTGCATTCTTGCGGCGCTTGAGACCTTCGAAGCTAAAGGGCTTCGTGACAACTCCGACAGTCAAAATTCCCATGCTGCGAGCGAGTTCTGCGATCACCGGTGCGGATCCTGTTCCTGTTCCCCCTCCGAGACCTGCCGTGATAAAGAGCATGTCTGTTCCTTCGAGTGCTGCTTTGATTTCCTCGAGGCTCTCCTGTGCCGCACTTTTTCCAAGGTCTGGGTTGGCTCCTGCTCCGAGTCCGCGTGTTGTGCCGCGGCCGATCGTAATTTTTTTGCCGGCTGGGTTATGGTAGAGGGCCTGAATATCTGTATTCACAGCGATAAACTCAACACCCTGTACTTTGCCGATCACCATGCGAGAGACGGCGTTTGAACCCGCACCTCCCGTGCCAAGCACGCGAATCACTGCACCGGGCAATGCGTCCGGGCGCACCTCGCGGGACGTACCCGATTCCGGATCAACGGGTTTTTGGACTGCCTTCTGGCCGGAAAAGAGGGAGCGAAATGTGGAGTCTGCCATGGGAAGTTGGGGAAATGTAAAATGTAAAATGTAGAATGTAAAATTACTATTAAGGAAGTAGGCTCTTGAACCAGCTACCGACTTGCTGGACGGCGCGCTTCATCTGGAAATTACCGACAGAAGTGAGTGAATCTCCTTCGCGAAGACCCCAGACGAGTGTGCCGAGTGCCGTTGCGTAGGCTGGATCATCGACCTTTTCAACCACCCCTCCGATATCAACAGGGAAGCCCATCTGAACAGGAAGTCCGAGGACATCACGTGCGAGGTCGAGCACACCGGGGGCTTTTACTGCAGCTCCCGTGAGTACCGCTCCTGCGGGGAGCATGCCGCTGCGTCCAAGACGTACGAGTTCTGCTTTCACGAGAGAGAAAATTTCGTAGTAACGCGCCTGCATGATCTCCGCCATATATTTCTTGCTGACGGTCTGCGTATCGACGCGACTGATCGAGGAAAGATCAATCATATCGCGCTCATTGATTTCCTGTGGGAGCACGGAACCGAATTCGATCTTGATTCGCTCGGCCGTATCGACAGATGTACGAAGTCCAATCGCAATATCGTTTGTCACCATTTCACCGGCAACAGGTAAGCACACGGAGTGCAGAATCGTCCCCTCTTCAAACATTGCGACACTCGTGCAACCGGCTCCGACATCGATCACCACGACTCCCAATTCTTTCTGACGCTTGCTGAGTGTTGCCTCTGCGGCTGCGATGGTCGATGGAACGAGTGCGTCGATATCGACTCCGGCCTGTGAAATACATTTCTCAATATTTTTCACGTGCTGAATATGTCCGGTGATGATGTGCGCTTCGACCTCGAGACGAATGCCCGTCATGCCAACCGGATTTTTGATTCCGCGTTGTTCGTCGACGGAGTAGGCCTTGGGTTCGATGTGGAGAATTCTGCGGTTTGGAGGAATGCTCACGGCCTGTGCAGCCTCGAGTACGCGAGCAACATCATCGACGGTAATTTCAGAACCTGAAATTGCAATGACTCCGCGACTGTCAAAAGACTCGATGTGCGATCCGCTCATTCCGACAAATACATGGTTCACCGGAACACCCGCCATGCGCTCTGCATCTTCGAGAGATGAGATGATGTTATGAATGAGTTCCTCCACATCGATCACCTGTCCTTTTCTTATTCCAAGAGAGGGTGAAAGTCCGATACCAATAACATTGGGAACACTCCTGTCCATACTGCCGTCTGCAATTGCAACGACGGTGCGGATTTTGGAGCTTCCGATATCAAGACTGGCGATGACACGTTCCTTGGGCATAGGGTGGTTTGGAAAAGTGGAAGATTGAACGCTTGTAAGTGTACGGATTGAGGGAAGCGACACGCAAGAGGCATACGACTACCTTTCGTATTCAAAATGTGTGATAGAGAATAAAAAAAGTATGCAGATTTTTCGTTGAATCTTAGTCTAAACATCAAAAATGTATACAGGGAAAAAGGCACTGTTTTTTCTCTGTGCAGCATTTGTATACAGGAAAAATCGCAAAAGAAATTAAATCAGCCAAACAAAGCACACTAGAGACTCTCCTGAGTATGCAGTGGATTAAAAAAGTGTGAGTTGATCAGAACTGCTCTTCGTTGTTTGCTCTTCTTCCGAAAGTGCGTCTGCTCCCTGAAAAATAGTACGTGCATAAGGTGACAAAAGGAACTCCCGAAACCTCCGGCTGAGAAGACTAAAATTGAGCTCTGAAAAAAACGATAAAATCTCAGTGGCGGGAAGATTCACGAGTGTCGTTTCTTTGAGTGTCGGCGTGAGAGGAATATCGTCAATCAGAAGTGCCATATGCTGGCAGAAAAATGCCTGCTCGCGGTCGCGGTCGAGCTTTGTTCGTACGGATTCTCTGATGTCTGGTAAATGTTCGTAGATCCCCTCGAGTGTCTGATATTTTTGCAGTAATTCCGCTGCAGTTTTGGGGCCAATTCCGGTGACACCGGGGAGGTTATCGGATGCATCACCGACAAGACCTTTATAAGCCGGAACCTGATCCGGACGAATGCCATATTTCGCCTCGATTTCCTTGGGTCCCAAATACTCCGCCGCGAGGTAGCCGCTGTGAGGAATGGCGACACGAATTTTCTCTGTCGCGAGCTGAAATGCGTCACGGTCTCCCGTGACAATCGTGACATTCATCCCCTCTTTTTCCCCTGCCTTTGCGTAGGTGCACAGTAAATCATCTGCCTCGTATTTTGGGTAACTGACATGGGGAAATTTGAAGGTATCGACCAACTCCAATACCCGCGGAATTTGCGCATAGAAATCATCGGGTGTTTCTGCTCTGCCGGCCTTGTACGTTGCGTTCTCTTGGTGCCGAAACGTCTCTTCTCCTGCATCGAAACAGATAAGGAAGTGATCCGGCTCTTCCTTCTTTAGTATATGGATCAACATCGAAGCCATTCCAAAGACCGTATTTACCTGTTCTCCGGCCTTGGTTTTGAGGGTTCTCGGGATCGCCCAATAGGCGCGGTACATGAGGTGATGGCCGTCGATCAGGACTAAATGGGACATATCCGCATCGTACCCGAAACCCCCCGCTTGGGGATACATGTAAGCAGGCATCATTTCACTGATTTTTCAAGTGCAGCAGACTTTCGGAAAGTCGCATTTTTCGCTATAATGAGAGGAAACATACACACCACATGTCGAACCACTCCCCTGCCACAGATACAACTATTCCACGCACGTACGGTGTCGATAGTTTGGAAAAGAAAACGGAAAACAAAGAAGCATTGCAGGAATCACTCGGCTGGACCCCAGAACCACGTCGTCCGATGATTTGTCTACCAACGGGAATGACCGAGCAACTCGGCGGAGAGATTTTAAAGGAACTTATGGCAGGACTCCTGTCACTCCCCATTGAAATAGTGATCCTCGGAAAAGGCTCTGCATCATTTGG
>CALREJ010000017.1 GCA_943355155.1 Candidatus Peribacteria bacterium | reverse complement strand
CCCCCCGTGGCGGCAGCACCCGCTCCTTTTTAAACAGAGGCTTGTTCCTCCGCGCCGATTCCAGACGGGAGAGGGGTGTCTTTATAAAGCGTCTCTCGTCCTCCCTCTCCCGGCAAGCGTGTGGGCAGGAGGGAGAGGGTCGGGGTGAGGCAATCGAAAAAATTCCTCGATTCCCCATTCTGATTTTTACAATAACACGACACGGATTTCAGCTAAACTGTGCGCATGAAGATCGTTCTCGCGACCGGCATTTACCCTCCCGAGATCGGAGGGCCCGCGACGTATGTCGAAAAATTGGCACATCGACTCAATGCCCGTGGTGTCGATGTTTCCGTGCTGGCATACGGTGAGCAAGATCCTCAGACAGTTCCATTTCCTGTGACGCGTGTTTCGAGAAAGGGTGGAATGGTGGTGCGATGGCTTCGGTACAGCAAGATGCTCAGGAGAGCGTCGGATGAAGCGGATATCGTGTATGCATTTTCGTCGGTGAGCGCGGGTGTGCCACTCTGGCTTTCAAAGCTGAAACATCCGAGGAAAGTTTTGCGGCTTGGAGGTGATTTTCTGTGGGAACGGTATACCGACGGCGGCGGACTACTTTCTTTGCGCGATTGGTATGACACGAAACCAAAATATCAAGGAATGATGAATGGACTTCTGAAGTCCTTTGATCACATTGTTTTTTCCACAGAGTTTCAGGAGCACCTCTATGAAAAAGTATATAGTGGCTTGCCCCTTCATCATGTCATAGAAAATGCTCTGCCTTCGGGCAGTCCTGTGTTGCATGCAAAACACGACCCATTAAAACTGCTCTACCTCGGTCGCTTTGTCGGATTTAAAAATTTGGGGAGTCTGTTTCTGGCGATGAAGGAATTGCCTGGAGCAACGCTCACGATGGTAGGGGAAGGACCGCTGGAAAAACAGTTACGGGATCTTTCTGTATCCGAAGGAATTGCTGATCGTATCATCTTTCGTCCGTCTCAGGATGGTCATGCGAAGCAGCAGACATTTCTCAGTCACGATCTTCTCGTTTTACCATCTTTCACCGAAATCAGTCCAAACACTGCGCTCGAGGCGCGGAGCAACGGACTGCCAGTATTGCTTACAGAAGAAACAGGGCTCAGTAACAAGATGTCCGATGCGATGCAATTACGATCTTTGCGCTCGCCTCGCGATATCGTCAATGCAATTCATGAGATGGAAAATCTGTATCCGGTGATTGCAGAGCGCACCGCAAGCACACTTCCGGAACGTTCGTGGGATCATGTCGCGGACGAACATCTTTCTTTTTTTCAGAGTCTTTTATGATCCTTCGAGACGCGCTCTGGCGCTCCTCAGGATGACACAGTAAGTAAGCGCATCTTATGAATCTTCTGATGATCAGCGGCGACCGTTCTGTGCTTCAAGGCAAGCGCAGTGCGTTTTGGTACACGCTCGAAGAATTTTCGAAGCACTGGGACCGTATCGATATCATCTGCCCGCGTGCGGTTTTATCAGATGAAAAAGGTCCCGATGCACAGACATTTTTTGGGAATGTGCATTTTCATCCTTCTCCTCGTGGACTGTGGTTTCAACCTTGGTGGATTCTCAAAAAAGGCCAACAGCTTCACGCCATCTATCATCCGGTTGTGATGACAGTGCATGACTACCCGCCGTTTTATAATGGGATTGGTGCGATGATGCTCGGGCGCGCAATCAATATTCCCGCTGTACTCGAGATTCATCATCTTGTGGGTTACCCCGTTGCGGCTGATTTTGCGGAACGCATCGGTCGCGTCTTATCCCGATTCATGGTTCCCTTCGAAGCAAAAAGATTCACTGCTATTCGAACCGTCAGCAAATCGGTCGCAGAGCGATTGCATACATGGCGAATCAAAAAATCCTCGGTGACGGTGGTGCCGTCGTTTTATCTTGATCATGCCGCATTTTCCTCGCTCCACGCACCATCAGCGCCAGCCTACGACATCGCGTTTTGTGCGCGCTTGGTTCCGAATAAAGGACTCGATAAGGTGCTTCGTGCCGTCGCCAAAATTCCGCATGCGACGGTGATTGTGATTGGTGACGGTCCTGAACGAAAAAAATGCGAACAGCTTGCAGCGCAATTAGATATTGCTGAACGCATAGAATTTCGCGGCTGGCTGGAGACACAGAAAGACGTACTGCATGCAATCCTCTCCGCAAAAATATTTGTCATGGATTCCCTGAGCGAAGGCGGCCCGCGTATCGCGCTCGAGGCGATGGCGCTCGGGATGCCGGTGATTGTGACGAAGGTGGGCGTGATGCCGGAGGTCATCGAAAACGGTGTGAATGGATTTTTCACAACCGGTGAACCCGAAGAGCTCGCAGCGGTGATGCGCCATGTTCTTGCAGATGAAAAATTGCGCCAGACTGTCGGTCATAGTGCTCGTAAAATCCTCGATCGCTTTGAACGGAAAAAATTGATCGAGCAGTATGCGCGGTTTGTGAAATCGTTTGCGTCGAATTTTCATTCATAACCTCAAAATTATGCTTTTAGAAGATGTCTTTTCCCTACTGCTTCTTATTCAATTTTTTCATTCCATTGAGGAATTATCAACCAATTTTTATGAACGATTTCCTGTCTTTCGCATGTCATTCCGCTTTTTCCTCTTCTTTGAATTGATATTTTCTGGGTTCTGGATTGCAGTGTGGTTCGTACATGATTTTCCATTCAGAATTGAACTTATGACGTTTTTTACTCTCCTGATGTTTGCAAACGGCATATGGCACATCGCTTGGTTTTTGTTCTGTGAAAAGGGTAAGCGATATATTCCCGGTCTCATCACTGCGCCATTCCATGTTATCGTTTTCTCAATATTTTATTTCTCCTCGATGTATCGTCTGATGTGAACCTTGTCATTATATGAAACTCCTCTTCATCACTCAAAAACTGCACGGCCAAGATGCATTTGGAATCCTCTGGATCAAGGCATTTCAGGAACGCGGGTACGAGGTCGATGTGATCTGTTTGGAATGGCGCGAAGACGAGGCGAAGAAGGCGCTTGGTGTCGACACGATTCCCTTCACTGTTCATTCTCTCGGCAAAGAAAACGGATCGTCGAAGCTGATGCAGATTGTGCGCTTTACGAAGCTCACATGGATGCTTTCATACGATCGTGTCTTCATCCACATGGCCCCTGTGTGGGGACTTCTCGGCGCGAAGGCGTTCATCCTGCGTCGCAAGCCGACATACCTGTGGTACACGCATTACAAGATGCAGATGGGACTGTGGTTACTTGGTATCTATGGCAAGCGACTCTTCTGCGCGACTGAGCAGAGCTTGCCGCAGTATGAACACTCACCGAAAAAAATTGTCACTGGTCATGGGATTGATATGGAGTACTGGCCCATGCGAAAGAATCAGTCGCACAGTGCCCATCAACTCCTCGCGATTCATCGACTGTCTCGCAGTAAACGTTTGGAATTAGTCCTTCATGCGATGAAGATTCTCCCTTCTTCGTACACGCTCGATGTGTACGGGATTTATGCAGAGAAAGACTATGCAGATGAGATGCGATCGCTCACGAAACAATTGGAGCTCGATCGTCGCGTGACGTTCCATGGCACTGTTCCCTCCAAAGATCTTGCAGATCTCTACAGTCATCATCGATTGATCGTCAACATGGCATCCGAAACGATCGATAAAACCATGCTCGAGGCGATGACGTGCGGATGCTATCCGGTGACGACGAAAGGTAATGCTGCAGCCATTGGTATTCCGGATGCTCCTTCGAAGGATTCTTCAGATGCCATCGCGGACTTTATTCTCGCACACGAAAAACATCTGCCACTCGACGAAAATGCGATGTACAAGGTGGTGACAGAGAAACACAGCCTCCGCTCACTCATCCGAAAAATGGATCACTACATTCACAAAGGAATATGACGAAGGATCTTATCCCATGTTCGGTGCAGGTGCTGACGCATAATAACGAGGCGACGCTTGGTGCCTGTCTTGAAACGCTGAAGTCATTTGCAGAGGTGATCGTGCAGGATGGGTATTCCACAGATCGCACCCGCGCAATCGCGCAGACGTTTCACAATGTGCGTGTTCTTGATCAGGACAGAACACTTCTCGATACAGAAGGACGCATGACAGATTTTGCGGCGATGCGAAACATCGGTCTTGGCGCGGCAACACACGAGTGGATTCTCATGGTGGATTCGGATGAAGAAGTGTCACCCGATATGGCCAAAGAAATTAAGGACATCGTTTCTGAAAATATCCCCGGCGTGTATCGGGTGTTTCGTCGATTTGTTGTTCGTGGTGAACGGATCATGCGGTGTGGGGGATATCCCGCGTATCACATTCGTCTTTTTCATAAATCTTGTATCGATGGCTACGTGAAGTCCGTGCATGAAAAGTTATCGCTGCATTCCGGCGTGATGGTGCAGACATTGCGAAGCGAGTTGCTCGTGCCGTTGCCTCCCGCATCTTTCCTTCGAGAGAAATATCAGAGGTATCTTACTTTGGAGGTCGCTCGTCAGGGAATTCCTGCATGGGCACACTGGTTTCGCTGGTCACTCTTTCGTAATGTCCGCAGTATTCTTGCGATCCTTCTTCGGACTGCATATGTCTGGATTAAGCCCGGAAAGGGCAAGCGAATGCCCATTGTGTATGAGTGGCAGGCGGTACAGCAATTATGGTGGACAACTCTTCTGACATTTCCGCCTGTTGCACGGAGAAGAGTGTCCCTGCAGCGGGTGTCGGTTCATCACAAAAGGTAGTAGGATATTTTCATGCAAAAGCGTGTTCTCATCGTGACTCCTTGGATTCCGTATCCTATAACGGGAGCGGATCAACAGGATCGTTTTCAGGGATTTCTTCAGTTGAAAAACACAGGTTATGACATACGTGTGATTGCAAAAATTCATGCATTTCAGGACAGGAAAAAAGTGGAGACGTTTTATGCCGATGCGGGCATCGCGCTTACGCTCATTCCGTATTGTCGGTCTCATGTGCTGCTTCTTTTTCGGAGAATCGGGAGAATTTTTTGTGAGCCGGCACTTCTTGATGGAGCGGCGCTGGAATATACGGATGATGCGACGGAACAGGCAGTACGCGATGCCGTTTCGATATTCAAGCCCGACGTCGCATGGGTGGAATTTACATTCTTGTGGCCGGTCGTGCGGCTGCTTCGTTCTTTGCATATCCCCGTCGTGATGCGTTCTGCAAATAACGAAGCACAGCAGAGCATAGACGAACATGGTGGGCGTTTTTTCCCGCGCATCATCTCTATTCCCAAATTTCGCAGTGAACGGATTGCCGCACGCGAAAGTTCCGTCGTGTGTGCGATCACTCCGTGGGAGAAAAAATGGTACGAACACTGCGGCTCCAAGCAGGTGATGGTATTACCCCTGCGCGGACTCGGGCGAACGTTACGTACACACAAGCATACGGATAAAAAAATTCTTGATGTCGTGTTTCTCAGTTCCAGCTACAGCAACGGACACAATCGCGATGCACTGCATTTTGTCCTCACGCAGATCGCACCTCTGATCCGAAAGCGTGCGCCCGGGGAATTTCGTTTTCATATCACAGGAAAAAAATTTCCCGAAGAATTCAGACAGTTCCTGACATCCGATGTAGTCGTGCACGACTTTATTCCGGATCTGGATCATTTTCTCGATACGACAGATATCGCGCTTTGTCCGTCGGTGTCGGGTCAGGGAATGCAGCAGAAAATTTTTGAACCGCTCTGCTGCGGCTTGCCGCTTATCACGCATCACACGGCGGGGTATCCGTTTGAAGACGGAGTACACGTCCTACTCGCCGATACGGCAGAACGATACGTCGAACATTTGCTCCATGTACGTGCATCGAAGGTGCGCCAACAATTGGCGGATCACGCACACACACTTTCTGCCAAGATTTTTTCCGATGCAGCGATGCGTTCCATTGCGACAGATGCACTGGAAACAGCCATAAGCATATCTTCCAAAGCGCATCTATGAATCTCTCCCCGCGATTATTGATCCACCGATTCGGTCGCTACGTCTTTTCCGGTGTCCTTGCGAATGGTGTCGATATCGGTCTTTTTTTGCTTCTCACGCATCTCGGTATCTATTTCGTCACTGCCTCTTTTTTGTCCGGATTCTGCGCGTTCTTTGCAGCTTTTTTTCTGCACAAATATGTTTCTTTTCGGGCACATGCTCAGTCCCAAAAGCATTTCTTCCGGTATTGTATACTTACGCTTGGGAACTTTATCGCGCAAAATATCATTCTGTTTGTCGCAGTGGAAGGGCTGGGCGTACCTGAAGGATGGGCAAAAGTAGCTGCGAACGGATCGGTCGTGCTCTGGAATTTTTTTCTGTACCAGTCGTTTGTGTATCGCAAGTAGGGCTAGTCGCGTCTCTTATACACATCCAAGAATCCCTGTGAAGTCTCCAGTATGTAGTTGGGCAGTAGTGCGGACGAAACAGCATCGCACATCGGGCAACGAGCATAGTTTTTCTCGATAAAGAGATACTCATGGCGTTCTGACACAAATGCAGAAAGGATCGTATTCATTTTTTCAATTGTAAATACCGTCTCGAGCATGGGGACGTGAAAGGCAGAAGAACGATCAGCATTCAGTAAAAAGATCGCTTCACGCGGAGAGATGACGGCGACGCTGTCCTGCTTCCCGATTCTCGATGTGATCGCGAGTGCACTTTTTGACATCTCAGAGGCAAAAGCAGGATCGGTCGGTGCTATCTGCACGGGGGCGTAGCGACGTGCATAGAGGGTGGGAATGCCGATACCAACGATCCAGAGATTGATTCCCAAAAAAATGCCGGCGAGAATCTTGAGAGGCCACTCTATTTCTTTCCGGCACAGAGAATCCCGATAGTCATGGTGCGCGCAGCGCTCCAGATACGCCTGCACCAGCATCACTCCACTGAGACACGCCGGCAGTGACACTACCCAGAGATTTGCGATAAAACTACGGTTCAGATAGTACTGAAAGATCAGCAATCCGTAGATACCGACTGTGAGTAAAAAAGGAGCATTCCGCAGGGGTCTCTGCAGCAGCCACGATGCACACGCTGTGATAATTGCCACCCCTTCTGCTCCGAGAATTGCCCAGTATGCCCCGAAAACAGGCATCGGCATTGCGCCGAATCCTGCGAGATAGAGCTTCGTATAATAGAAATTCAGACTCCAGTTCGGCCACGTTCCGCTTATGATTTTTGTAAGAAGAGAAAAGACGAGTCCCGCTCCAAACAGACACGAGGCCGAGATGGCAATCCTCATAACGATTTTTTTGCATTGTAGAGAGAATGGTGCGTCTGAAAATAGGGGAAGCACACAAGACCAGCCGATCATGATCAGCCCGAGTGACAGCCCGATATCCGTATTGTAGATACTTGCGAGTGCAGCGAGGCCGCACGCGGCAAAAAACCATCTTTGTTTTCCACTTGTGTATTCTGCATACATCGCAAGAAGAACGGGGATATCCCACATATTTCGTAGTCTCGTCACACTGGGCTCAAGATACGTTTCAAACCGCAGTTCGTTCCGGAAAATGCTTCCGCCGAGAATGAACAGAAATGCAGCAATCGCTCCTTGGCGTGTTTTGCAGATGGATCTCACAAGAACGTAGACGAGTGTGTAGTAACCGGCATGCACTATCATTTCGACCAGCTTCAGACTTTGTACCGATGTTCCGATAAAGCGAAAGACCGCAGCAAGCATGTAGAAAATCAAGAGTCCGTATTGTGATTCGGATTCCACGAACAAATATTTTCCATGCAGAATATCCCACGCGGGGATAATAAACCACATATCATCACTCGTTTCGGTTTGTACTCCCTGCAGAAGTGACAGAGGGTCATACGAAAGGAAAAGAACGCATAGCGCGATGAATGCGCATTCCCATAAAAGGGGATAGGGCAGAGAGAGGCGTGGCCACGTGCGAGGAAAAAATAGCAGTGTAATGCCGAGTAGCATCGCAACAATCGAGCTGATGGTCAGTGGAAAAAGTACTTTCCACGGTTCCGTATACCATGCCTCCCACAGTCCGATGACGGGAGGGGGAGTCGAGTGGGAGAGGGTCACAATCCATCCTCCTGCTGCAAAAACGACGAGCACACATGCCATTATTAGAGACCATTCTCTCTTTTTTTGCAGAAAAAATAGATGAATAGAGAACCAAAGCACCAAACTGCAGAAAGGAACGAGAATGATCCCTGTCAGAAACAGTGTGCGTTCCCACGGCTCCGGTCGGACATTCGCGTTCTGCCATGGAACGACGGATTGTAAGACAGCGGGCAGTGGCTGTTCCCCCAGTGTGTGACTGTACGCTGCGAGCAGCCAGAGTCCGATGAGTGCCCCAAAGAGAAGAAGCAACGTGTGTATACCGTCGAAGCGATAGTCTGAACACTGCTCTCGGAAGCGACGTAGCATGCGAGGACTCTATCACTGCACCGTTAGAGTGTCTCTTATTTTTTGAAATGCAGAATTTTTTCTCTGACGCTTTCTTCGTCCAGCCCCGCTTGTCTCCGAAGAAATGCTGTTGAGCCGATGGTATCGGTGAACATGGACGGTCCACTGATGAGCAGATGACGCGTGCGAATATCGTGCACGGAGAGCACTTCTGCAACTGCACTTCCAAGGCCGCCGATGGGACTGTGTTCTTCGAGTGTCACAAGAAAAGGCGTATCAATTGCGGCAGCTCGGATTGCATCAGTGTCGATCGGCTTCACAGTCGGCATACTGAGCAGGCGTATCAACATTCCTTTTTCTGCCAGAATTTTCGTTACCTTCACGGCTGTTTCAAGCATGGTACTTGTTGCGATGAGTGTTGCTTCCGTGCCCTCCTGCATCAAGATCGCTTTTCCAAGATGAAAATCCGGTACCGATGTATGCAGTCGCGGCTCTCCCGCTTTTCCGAGTCGCAGGTAACAAGGACCATCGTGTGTTGCAATCGTGCGGACAGCACATTCCGTTTCCACGGGGTCCCCTGGGCAGACAACTGTCATGCCGGAGAGACTACGCATGATCGAAATATCTTCCATTGCGTGATGGGTCGCGCCTTGGTGACCGTAACTGTAGCCTGCACCGACTCCGACAATGCAGACAGGTAATCGGTGGTAACAGAGGTCATTGCGAATTTGCTCGAGGCAGCGGAACGTGACGAAGGGGATGATCGAATAGACAAAGACGCGCTTTCCGCAGAGTGCGAGCCCCGCTGCGACACCGATCATATTTTGTTCGGCAACACCTGCGTTCAGGTATTGCTTCGGATATGTATCGCGAAAGTTTTCCAAGACCGTAAAGCCCAAGTCCCCCGTGAGGAGCATTATATTTTGATCCTTTGCAGCAATCGCCTCCAGTGTTTTGACGAAAGTAGTGCGCATAGTTAGTCGCAGAGTTCGGAAAAAGCTTTTGCTTTCTGGTCGTCGGACGGAGGCCAATAATGCCAGTCAACTGTGTCTTCCATGAAAGATACGCCTTTGCCTTTGATGGTATGCGCGATGATCACGCTTGGGCGCTGCGTCTCTTCTGTGGCTTTACTGAGCGCACGTGCAATCTCTGCATGATCGTGACCGTTTATTTCCTGAACATGCCAGTTGAAGGTTGTCCATTTTGCAGCGAAAGGTTCAAGTTCCATGATATCCGCAACGCGTCCGAAACTTTGGATTTTATTGTAGTCGACGATGACGATGAGCTTATTCAGTTTCCAAAAACCTGCTGTCAGGGCAGCTTCCCAAGTCGATCCTTCATCACATTCTCCGTCACTGACCAGCACTACTGTGCGGTAATTTTTTTCACCCCGTTTTCCCGCGAGTGCCATGCCGATACCGACATTGATGCCATGCCCGAGAGATCCGGTGGAGAGCTCCACTCCCGGCACGTGTCTTGCACTCGGGTGGCCTGCGAACAGTGTTCCGTCGCGCAGAAATGTTTCGAGTTCTGCTACGGGAAAAAATCCGCGTTGTGCGAGAGTGGCATACAGTGCCGTACAGCCATGACCTTTACTGAGTATGAATCGGTCGCGATCAGCCCACTGCGGTTGAGTCGGATCAATCCGTAAAAACGAATGATATAGCACGGACAGAATATCGACGGTCGAGAGCGCCGATCCCACATGTCCGCAGTGCGCACGATGTGCCATTTCAACAATGGTACGACGAACTGAGCGGCTTTTTACGGCCAAATCATTAGCAATAGGAGCGATCGTCTCTGCCATATGCCTGATTCTATAGTATGATCCATTCTATGAACATCTGTGTTACTGGTGCTTCGAAGGGTTTGGGACGAGCGCTCTGTCAGGTATTGACTGAAAGCGAACATACTGTCTGGGGAGTCGCGCGCTCAGAAATGGATCTTCGTGAAACGGAAAAACTCTGCGCACACGGACTTTTTCATTGGTCCGAGGTGGATATTACTCAGGAAGACTCCGTGCGATCGTGGGAGCAGAAAATGAAGCACAAAGAATTTTCTCCCGATGTCATCATCCTCAATGCGTCGCTGCAGATGGATGATATGGCCGACGGCTTTGATCTGAAAAAAGGGACGCAAACGATTCGGACTAATATCGAGGGGAACTTTGCGTGCGTCAGTATGTTTCTGCCGGCATTTTTGAAAAGAAGTTCCGGAACATTCATTCTTATTGCATCGACTGCAGCTCTTCGTCCATCTGTACGATCAGCTGCATACAGCGCAAGCAAGGCTGCGATGGCGATGGCATTTCGCAGTTTCAGGATGCGTTATGCGAAAGATGGCATTGTTTTTAAAACAGTGATGCTCGGACCTATTCGATCTGATATGTGGGAAGGGCGTGACAGCTTCCTCGTTGCATCGTCTCAGTCTGCAGCACAGGCGATTGTACGTTTTCTGGCATCCCGATCATCTGCCCTCTATTATCCCCGTATCTCTACCTTTCTGCTAAGATTCTCTCTTTTTCTGCCTGATCGATTTTTTGCGGCAGTGAGTAGCACCTTCCTCAAATGAGTATGAACAAGCATCCTCTGTTATCCGTCGTTGTCGTTTGTTACAGAGACGAAGGAAATATCCGCGCATTGTACGAACGTCTGACGAAGAGTGTGCAGAGCCTCGGGTACGCATATGAAATTCTGTATGTGAATGATAACAGTCCCGATCAGTCTGAATCGATTTTGCGGGAACTCGCATCCCAAGATTCTCATCTCACGGTCATTCATCAAGCTCGTAATTTTGGCGCGCAGGCGGCGTTCACCGCGGGGATGGTACAGGCGATGGGGGACGCAGTGATTCTGATGGATGGAGACCTTCAAGATCCGCCGGAACTCATCGGTGAGTTTGTGAAAAAATGGCTGGAGGGGTACGACGTTGTCTATGGAGTACGTCGTAAACGTGAACGGAGCATGGGGAAGCTGAATGAATGGCTCTATCATTTATTTTATATTCTGTTTCGGCGTTTGTCCTATATTTCCATGCCGCTCGATGCGGGTGAATTTTCACTTATGGATCGTCGTGTCGTCGACGCGATCAATCATTTGCCTGAGCGTGATCGACTGTTGCGTGGATTGCGTGCGTGGGTTGGCTTTCGCCAGACCGGCGTTGAGTACGTACGTCCCGAAAGGTACAGTGGAACATCGACAAACAGTTTTTGGAAAAATCTCCGGTGGGCTCGTAAAGCAATTTTCTCTTTTTCGTACGCGCCGCTTGAGTGGGTGTCGTATCTGGCGGTGTCCGTAATGATGCTCTCCATTATCGGGATGATTTTTTACATCATCAGTTTCTTCGTGTACCCCGATGTGCCCCGCGGCACAACGACGATCTTTGTCCTGATTCTTTTTCTGGGATCTGTCCAGCTGCTCTCGATCAGTATCATCGCAGAATATGTCGGGCGCATTTTTGAAGAAACCAAACAGCGTCCGCGGTATATCAGTCGAGAGATTCAGAATGATCATCGCAGGCAGCACTCAGACACATCTACACATATCTCGTCTCCGTCATCGATCGTCTGATACACTCTTTGTATGTCTCGCATGAGTATCAAGTGGCTTTGTGTGTCGTATGTCCTCACAGTCCTATTGCTTGCAACATCCTTCGTTCATGTAAGAATGGACGCACGTTATCTGGGTGGGCCGCTTTTTTATGGAAGCGATCGGTCTCATTATGTTATTCGATTACAGGAAGGGCTTCTCAATCCATTTGGTAACACCGGCAATGGTATTTTCTCGGTTCCCAAAGATACGCAGGGACTGCAGCCGGCAGGACTGGAGCAGATCGGAGGCCTGTTGCTTGGGTGGACAGGATGGCGCGGCACAGAGGCTATGATCGTGTTGTCAGTCTTACTTGGTGCGCTGGTTGTACCAATACTGCAACGACTGCTGGTGCGTACAGGCATAAAAGAATCATCTGCATTTGTGGGAAGTTTTCTCTATTTTTTCCTTTTCTTTTCACCGATTGGTCGTTTCGTTCATCAATCGTGGAGCTTTTCGCTCACACTGTTGTCACTCCTTCTATTCTGGAGATTTTTTGAGATGAAGAGTGTGCGTCGCGCTGTGATTGCCGGGATCGCGATGGGTATGGTTCCGTATATCTATTATTGGAGTTGGACGTTTGTGTGGTCTATTGCAGCAATGCTGTTTCTTCTTACGCTCGTTCGTCGTGAGCATCTTCGTCATCTGTGGTCGTGGTTCTTTTTTTGGCTGACTCTCGGTATCGTTGCGGCTCCGTATTTTTGGCATATTATCTCTCTCATGGGTTTGCCCGTAGCACGTGAAGCTGCGGAGCGCAGCTCTCTGGTTCTGTCGCATGGTATTGAATCTTATTCCCGCAGCATTCTCACTCTCCTCCTCGCACTCTGTGGGTTTTTTACTCTCGGACGTAGGCGCGAAGCCGCGCAATTTTTACCCGTTGCTTCCGGGTGTATCGCGACGTTTGTCGTTCTGCATCAGCAGTTTTTGCACGGAAATGTTATTTCTTTTTCCACGCATTACTACCCATACATTTGTCTCATTGCTCTGCTTTTCAGTGCGACACTCATTGCAAAGAAACAATGGAATGCATTATCAATAGGCTCACTCCTGCTCTGTACGATATTTCTTGGTGCAGCATTGATCGATTACCGTGATAGAAATCCACTGCAGCTTGCACCTGAGAATTTTGCTTATCAACATTTTAAGAGCATTCTTCCTGTGTTGGATTCCATTCCGAAACAAGTGGTTCTTACAGATCTTGAAAGTGTGTTGGTCATCGCAGCCAATACGAAGCATGATGTGGTGTTCACCGAACACGCACGTCATCTCCTCATTCCTACAACGGAGTATGCAGAACGCTACTGCCTCACAACACTGCTTGCACCGAATCCTCATGTTGAATGGATTGCGAAGACGCTTGTCGAAACAGGAAGACTGGGTCGTGCGCGGCAAGATCAGCTCTACACGGAACGACTAAAGATCACAACAGAGGCATGTGCTCGTGTTCGTTCTGCTCCGCAGGAATGGTTACATCACTACGGAGTTACGCTTTTGCTCTGGAATGAAAAAAGCCATCCCGAATGGAAAGTGGATCCTTCTCTCTTTACGCTTCAGGACAAAGGAGATGGCTGGAGCACATGGACACTGACATCACTCTCACGCTAAAGGCTTTCTCCCAATGAATCCGATGTTTCCCGGGTAGAGAGGGATAATCATCTGCCCGATGGGGCTGTTTTTCAAAAATGCGAGCGTCTTCTGTTTCATCTTTTTGGGACCCGGAACCAAGTGTGCCCAGTAGTGCAGCGGGTAATCGTTTCGCACAGAGAACACGTCGATTTCCGTAAATCCTTCTTTCGAAAAAAGTGTTCGCATCGTCTCTGGAGTGTGGAGATAGGTGTGTTCGATATCGATCATGGGACAGCGTTCTCCGAGGATACGGGCGGCGAGAGAGGCGATGTTGTGGTTGATAAAAAGAACGTAGCCACCGGGCTTCAGCACCTTCAGACATTCGCGGACAAATGCCCGTGGGTCGGGAATATGATCAAGAGTCTGAAAACAAGACACAGCATCAAACCGTTGATTCTGAAAAAGCTCAGCGGAGAACATTCCTTGTTTGATGAAGTGTCGGATCGACGGATCTGCCTGTTCGATCGCGTGATGGCTCGGTTCACATCCATACACGTGTTCAAATCCAGCTTCCTTTGCCGCAGTAAGCATGAATCCGTTGCCGCAGCCGATATCGAGGTATGACCATGGCTTGGTGTGAGTGTCCATCCTCTGTGCAAGTTTTTTCAGGTAGCGGGCATAGGTTTTTGCGATATAGGTTTCCTCGTTGCCATAGGTGTAGACACTTTTTTCGTAGAGTCCGGAGAGAAGCGACGGATCGACTAAGGGGCTTGCAAATACAAGGCCGCACTTTTCGCAGCGGACAACGTTCGCGTGAATGCGATCGGGGAGTCTACGGGCGGAAAAAATCTGTTCATTGATGTCTTCTTCGCGGTAGTTTTTTTTGTAGAGTGGACGCACGTGCGTGTCTGTTTCACAGATGATACAGATTCCTGACATAATGAGAGGAGAAGAAGTTGTCGTATCATGGACGAAGGATTTTATTTTTACAACCCTTATACTTTCTCTTAGATACGTTATACTTCATCCTCATGCGTATTGCCTACACTACCAATGTCCGCTTGCCGAGTGAACGTGCCCACGGGCATCAGGTTGCGCAGGTGTGTGACGCGCTTGTGTGTCTTGGTCACGACGTAACCATCTTTGCGCCTTTTCGGAAAAACATCGTGCAGTCCGATTATTGGGATTACTACAATGCATCAAAAGAGATCAAGTTGAGACATCTCGGGTCTTTTGATCCCATTACCTCAAAGATCTTTCCCGGTGTCACCGGTCTTTTCATGCTCAATGCGCTCCTGCGTCGCTCTCTTCGCCGCGAACTGAAGGATCATCATTTCGATTGTATCTACACCCGTAGTCCAGCGTTGCTCTCCGCGCTTCTTCCTACGAATCTTCCTGTGATTCTGGAGCTGCATCAGTTGCCACGCAGAGGAAAAGCGACGTTCGTTCGTCAGTGTCATCGGTGTCGGCTCGTGTCGTGTCTTACGTCGCCCATGCGCGATGTACTACTGTCGTGGGGGGTGCCCGAAGAAAAACTGATTGTTGCAGGTGACGCAGTCGATCTTGCGCGATTTTCGCAGATGCCACCAAAGGAACAATCTCGTGCTGAGTTCAAACTTCAAACGGAACGTCTGGTTATTGGGTATGTCGGTCGGCTGAAAACATTGGGGATGGAAAAAGGAGTGGCCTATCTGCTCGAAGCACTCAAAGATCTGCAGGAACAACACGCATTTTTTGGATTCGTGGTCGGGGGTCCCGAGCGTGAGAAAAAAGAATACGAAGCGATGGCCGCAAAGCTCGGCCTCACGCAGACCGATGTGCTTTTCACCGGAGAAATCCTTTCCTACGCCGTGCCGATTGCGCTTGCTGCGTGCGATATTCTCGTGATGCCATTTCCGGATCTTCCACATTACCGTCTTCACATGTCACCGCTCAAAATGTTTGAATACATGGCGGCGGGAAAGATCATTATTACATCCGATCTTCCGACTGTGCGCGATGTGCTCAGCCACGAGACAGCGGTGTTTTGCAAACCGGGAGATATCCAGAGCTTGGTTGCGGCACTGCGTTGGGTGAAGGAACATCCCGAGGAAGCGCACGAACGTGCACGGAAAGCGCGTGAACTCGTGAAACTACATACATGGGAAGAGCGCATGCGTAGGATCCTTGATGCTGCTACCATTTCCGCATGAAGAAAGTGCTGAGTATCGCATCGGCACGGCCGAACTTTGTGAAGCTCGCAGCAGTGCATCATGCGCTTGCGCTACGCCCCGATGAGTTTCAGCACATCATCATCCACACAGGTCAGCATTACGATCCGCTTCTCTCAGATGTGTTCTTCGAGCAGCTAAAAATTCCACAACCTGCGTTTAATCTGGGTGTACACGGAGGGACACGCGAAGAGGTGATCGAAGCGACGAAGATCGAGCTTCTGAAAAAACTTCCACTGATTGAACCGGACATCATTCTTGTGTACGGCGATGTGAACGGCGCGCTCGGAGCCGCGGAAGCTGCGAAGGAAGCGGGGATCAGGTTGGCGCATGTGGAGGCAGGACTTCGTTCGTTCGATCTTTCCATGCCCGAAGAACATAATCGTTTGGCGATTGATCGACTCGCAAATATTCTCCTTTGCAGCGAAAAATCCGGTGTAGAGAATCTGAAAAAAGATCCGGAAGTGCAGGGCGAGATTCATCTCGTCGGAAATACGATGATCGATACGTTGATGAGAATGATGCCATTCATCGATCAAATTGAACTTCCCAGCCGAATTCCGCTGCCAACTTTCGTTGTTTGTACAATTCACCGCCCCAGTAATGTCGATAGTCGAGAGATGCTCGAAAAAAATCTACATTTTATTTCGGAAATTGCAGAAATTTTACCTGTTATCTTACCCGCTCATCCTCGATTGCGTACATCAATGGAACGCTATCATTTGAAAGCTGACAACATAGAAATCATTGAGCCACTCAGTTATCTAGAATTTTTAAAAGTATCAAGTATGTCTGAATGCATCATTACGGATTCTGGTGGTATCCAGGAAGAAGCCGTGTGGTTACACAAACGATGCTTCACCCTCCGTCCAAACACCGAGCGGCCATCAACTATCGAGAGCGGAAGCAATGTTCTCATCGATCCGGAGAATGTAGATGATCGACAAAAAGTCCTTGAGTTCGCAAAAAATCCCGTGGATCCTGCTATCACGATTCCAGATTTTTGGGATCGGCATACGGGGGAAAGGATTGCGGGCATACTTTGACTCCTGAATTACTGATCGATACAGTTCACCGTATGTGGTTTGCCAGAAAGAAGGTTCCAGAGTCGGCTTTGTATATGTGGATTACGGCAGGTGTGGTTTTTTTGCTAAAGTCTTTTTTCATTCTCTGTACCAGCATTCGCGGACTTTCCAGTACGACATGGATCATTGACGACAGTCTGATCGAAATGAAAATAGCGATGAATCTGGGGCAGGGACATGGGTTTTCATTGGATGGAATTCATGCGACGACCGGTGCGCCGTTTTTGTGGATCTACCTGACATCTCTCAATCACATGTTTCTTTCGCTAGATGCCGCGATACGTGCGACATTCATTGAATCGACTCTTTTCGGTGCCCTCGCCACTGTCGTCGTTTTCTTCATCGCTCTCAAGTTGACACAGGACCGCCGCGTGGCATGGACGGCATTTTTGCTTTCAACTTTCACAGCCAACGCATTTTTTGAGGCGATGAATGGGATGGATACTGCTCTTTTCACACTCCTCGTGCTGCTCGGTATCAGTACCTATCTCGGTGTCGGCAGGCCGGCAAAGTGGTCACATTTTTCTTGGGGATGCATCGTTGGTCTGGTACTGGGACTCACGGTTATGACGCGTGGGGACGGCATCTTCCTTATCATAAGTATCCTCTGTGCCCTGCTCTACGAATGGTGGTCGGGAACCGCCGAAGAACGGAAAGGATGCGCACAAATGCTCATGGGGATCGTATTACTTTCCGGTCTCTGTTTTTCCGTATTTATGACGTGGCAATTGATGCAAACAGGATCACCTTTTCCCGCAAATCAAGTTGGTCGCAGACAGCTCTCACTGGATTTTCATCATTTTTCTTTTGATCACTTTTCTCTGCCTGCGTACGTGAAGATCGTTCTGTGGAATATTTTTCAGCTTCAGGATCTTGTGACGATCGCGACAGGCGGCTCACTCCTCGTTCTCGCTGCATGTGTTGTAGGGTTGTTCGACAAAAAAATGCGGATGCTCAGCGTGGTCAGTGTTGTCTACATTGGTATTTTCTTCACGCTCCTTGTTGCCTATCAATGGTACTTCGCGGATTTGCATGGTCTGCGTTATATCAATCCGGCCGTTCATATTTTCTTCATCTTCGTTGGCTATTTTCTGTGGCAATTACCGATTGGATATGGGAAAAAAGCAGCGATCATCATCATTGGCCTCTGTCTTACGATCAGTGCAAACTACAAACATTATCAGATGTGTTCGCGTTTCCGTTGGGCACCTGCGATGAGTTACATCGGCCGTCCGGACCCTGTACGGAACGCAGCATTTTGGGCGACGATTGACTGGATTCATGCCAATCTTCCGACCGGGACGATTCTTGGTGTGCGTGATTACGGTCGTGTCTCGCTTTTTACGACTGTGGCGATTCAGGACCTCGCCGGCAACATCGATCCTGCTGTTTCTGTTGCACTCCAAAACAGCACATTGGACGCATATTTAAAAGAGCGTCATGTGGAGTATCTCCTTATCCCGACTCTCGAATACAGACAAGATCTGTTGTATCAATATCTCCATAGTCATCTGCATCTGGAGCCTGTTGCTGCCGCACCCAAAACGGAAGCAGCCACTCTGTACAAGATTATCTGGTAGAAGAAATCGTGTTGGTGATATCGACAACCGGTTGCCGGAATGCAAGCGAACGATAGCAGTCGTGTGGTGTGCCGATGACGATGAGGTCGGCTTGTGCGAGGACGTCTTCTTGAGACATGAGTTGTGGATCCTGCACGTATGGGTCGGCACAGAGCACTTTCTTGGATTCAAGGATGAGTACTTTGCGGAGTTTATACGAGAGTGAGCTGCGGACATCGTCGCTGTTTGGTTTGAACGCCATACCGAGTAGTCCGACGTTCATGGTGCTGAGGTCATATGTTTTTTTGATTTGCTGCACCCAGAGGTACGGCAGGCCTTCATTGATCATCATCGCAGATTGTCCGAGAACGAAAGAGCCGTGATCAAATGCGCCGAGCTGCATCGTGTCTTTCAGTAGACACGGACCTGCGGCAAATCCCGCACGTGCGAAAGATTTCATACGCGGATAATCCTGACGCAGTGCTGAATGAATCTTTGCAAAATCCGCTCCAAATTCCTGTGCGATCACCCAAAACTGATTCGAGATCGCAAAGTTGATGTAGCGCCATGCGTTCGCATAGAGCTTCGCAAGCTCCGCCTCGACCGGGCGCAGAAAAATCGTTGTCGGTGCGAGACTTTTGAACAGAGTGGCCGCCCGCTCTCCCGCCCGTTCGGTGTAGCCGCCGATCAGTTGAGGCAATTGTGTCAGTTCATGGAGCGATTCCCCCTGTACGATCCGTTCCGGGCAGTAAGCAAGATCAATGTCATTCTTCTGCATGGAGGATAGCTGACGGCCGAGTCTGTCCGTCACGCCGGGGAACACGGTGCTGCGAAGTACCAGCAACTGTCCCTGCGACATCTGTCCGATAATAGTATGAAGTGCCGCATCAAATGTGCCCACCGAAGGATCCAGATATTCATCGACCGGAGTGCCGATGGTGACGATGACAATTCCCACATCTTTCAGTACGGAGGTATCTGTGGTCGCGGTCAGGCTGCCCGATGCGAGGACTTCGGTAAGCAGCGCATCTGCCCCCTCTTCAACAAAAGGCATCTTTCCACCCATCACCATCGCAACCGTCTGCGCATTGATATCGAGCAAGTGCACGTGATAGCCGGCTTTCGCAAAGGCCATTCCGAGTGGTAAGCCCACATGGCCGCAGCCGCCGACGATGGCTATAGTTTTTTGCTTAGTAGATGAAGTGGACGTAGTCATGAAAAGAAGAGAACAAGATCAAATTTGCAAGCATTCTGATGCGCGGAGTGGGTGGGAGTCAATGTGTGAAAATGTGTCTGTCAGCTTTTCTGCTCCAGCCACCCGGACATTGTGATGAGATCCCGGACGTACGCATGTAGGTGGTCAATATTGTCCTGAGGGCGAACAATCACGTGACCTGTGTGATTCTGATCAGGAGAGAAATTTTTCTCGGAGAATGGTGTTTTCAAAATTACTCTGTAACAGTACTGAAATGATACAGCGGGCAATTGGTACGGCCCGTCCGTGCCACGCCCCCAAGCAACCATAATGGGCTTTCCGCCAATACTTTCGGTCGGGACCTCGATTTCTCCATCATATGTTCCACGAAAAAGTTCTGCTTTAGCCTTCTTACGAATAAAATCACAAAAAGTATCGATCCAGTTCCATTTGCCACCGACTACCCACGGCTGTCCCCGGAACGGCCCATCAGATTCTTCTGTATCTGCACGGATGACCAACGCTACTGCTGGTGTGCCATTCTCCGTGTATCCGCACGGTAAACCGTCGACGCACACCATGGCCATTTTTTCTCTTGCCTCTGCGTATTCTCGCGTTGTATCGAAACGTCCAACAGGCTCCATCTGTGGTGGATGGTAATACGCTATTCCTCCACCCAAATCAGTTTTTACAGTGGGATAGAGCGGCATAATGTCTTAAAGAAAACACAAAATACTGAGAAATGTTTCAAGGCAGAATAAGAGAACATTACAATAATTTGTAAATAATGCAAGTAGTCCTCTTCACCCAATCCACGCTTTCTTGTATGCCAAAAAATACCATTTCAGATATTCCGGTAGCCACCCAAACAAATTGAAGCGAGAGGTTCCTTCTGTCCGGTCATTCCACGTTGTCGGAACTTCTTTCACTTGCCACCCGTTCCAGTGTGCTTTCAGCACGAGCTCTATTCCGACGGCGAAACTTGCTTTGCTTTCGATGGGGAGTTCTATCACGCGGCGACTGTAGGCGCGGAAGTTGTTCGTGGCATCGTGCGTGGGGAGCCGAGTGAAAAAGTGGAGCGTGAGTCCCGCGACTCTCGAGAGCAGCTGCTTAAAAAATTTCTTCCCGATCTGTTTTCCTCCTTTCATGTACCGAGATCCGCAGGCGACGTCGGCTCCGGCGCGGACGAGATGTACCATCGTCGGAACATCTCGCGGGTCATCTGCGCAGTCTGCTGCCATAAAAACAACCACATCACCTTTGCTTGCGGCAAAACCGGCCTTGATTGCATTCAGCACACCTTTGCCCAGTGTATTATGGACCAGTCGCACGTGGTGCGCCGGTGGGTGCATCGCAGCGATCGCGGGCAGGGTGTCATCTTCCGGAAAATCATAGACAATCAAAATTTCATGAGGCTCATGCACACTGTCTTCAATCCCCTTGATAAAGGCGGCGATGTTTCCTGCCTCGTTATAGACCGGTGCGACGATGGAAATGAGTGGTGACGGGTGCATGTACAGAAAGAATACATCTCTCTTCATGTAAAGGTCTATACTGAACGCATGTCTCGTGTCGGCGTGGGTATCATTGGCGCGGGGTTTGGCGCATCGGTGCAATTGCCGGGGTTCCTGAGGATCCCCGATGCAGAGGTGATTGGCATCGTGTCTACCAATTCCGGAACATCTGAAACATTGGCGAAGGCATATGGTCTTCCTCGGGCATTTGGCTCATGGCAGGAGATGCTCGCATGTGATGATATTGATCTTGTGAGCATCGCAACGCCTCCTCTTCCGCACGCAGTGATCGCGCATGCAGCGCTCGCTGCGAGGAAACATGTGCTCTGTGAAAAACCATTCACCCGTTCAGCCGCGGATGCCCGGGCACTTCTCGATGCGGCGGAACATGCGGGAGTGGTGCATGCGGTGGATTTTGAATTTCGCGAACTTCCTGCAATGCAGATGCTGAAGAAGTACGTGACAGAAGGAGAGATGGGGACGCTGCGCAGTGCACGGCTTGAGTGGATTGTCGGATCGTGGGCAGATCCGGAGCGACCTTGGAGTTGGCAGTGCGATGCGAGTTTGGGCGGAGGCATTCTCGGGTCGCTCGGCGTACATCTTTTCGATGCAGCGGAGTGGCTTCTGGGACCGATGCAGAGACTCAGAGCAACAACGGGAATCGGCATCATTGAAAGGCCCCATGAGGTCGGAACAATGAAAACCGTCACAAGCGAAGATCATGTGAAGATCGCACTGCAGGGTTCGAATGGTCTTCCGGTGCAGATCGCGCTCTCGAACATCGAACCTGCGGGAACAGGTCTCACGCTGCAGATCGAGGGTGATGCCTACACGATGATTCTCGAAAGCGCAACTGTAGGATATGCCGAGAAGCTCCGTGTCCGCACAGTGACACGGGGGACATCGCGCACGCTGCTGGAGCCGGACATTGTGCCGTCCGTCGGGGACGCGCGCATAGGAATTTTTCAGAGTTTTGCTACACGTCTCGTACGTGCTGTGCATGCACACGATACGACTTTTCGTCCTTCCTTCATCGAGGGACTGCGCACGGATATGCTCTACGAAGCAACCATGCAATCAGCGAAAACAAAGGAGTGGGTGGACATTGCAGAGTTGTCTAAATAAAGTGTCGTCACCTATGAAAAAGACATTGATCACAGGCGGTCTTGGGTTCCTCGGAGCTGCGCTCACGCGTGCACTCGTGGAGAGAGGTGAAGATGTCCGTGTGCTCGACAATTCCTCGCGCGGATCGGAGGAAAAATTGGGTGCACACGCAAAGCAGGTCGAGATCATCGCAGGGGATATTCGCGATCCGGCAGTCGTACGAAAAGCCGTGAAGGGGACTGATCGCGTGCTGCACTTGGCATTTGTGAACGGGACGGAATATTTCTACAACTATCCTGCGTACGTGCTCGATGTTGGTATCAAAGGAATGATGAACGTGATCGACAGCTGTATTCAGGAAGGAGTGAAAGATCTCGTCGTCGCATCGAGTTCGGAAGCGTATCAGACGCCTCCCATCGTTCCTACACCGGAGAACGTCCCACTCTCGATTCCCGATGTGCAAAACCCACGGTATTCGTACGGTGGAGGAAAGATCATGAGTGAACTTATGGCGCTTAACTACGGACGAACGTACTTTGAGCGTGTGACGCTCTTTCGTCCGCACAATGTCTATGGCCCGATGATGGGATGGGAACATGTGATTCCGCAGTTCATCGAACGTATCAAGACACTCTCGGAAGCATCCGGCGTGCGTCCGCTCGCGTTTCCGATTCAGGGAGATGGCTCACAAACGCGCTCGTTTATTTACATTGATGACTTTACTGCGGGGTTGCTCCTCACGATCGACAAGGGCGAACATCTGGGGATCTACCACATCGGGACGATGGATGAAGTGAGCATTGCCGAAGTTGCACGGCTGACAGCAAAAGAAATGGACATTGAGATCAATCTTGTTGCGGGGCCGGAAGCACCCGGTGGAACGTTGCGACGGTGTCCTGACATCCGTAAACTCCGCTCACTCGGGTTTGAGCCACGCTGTACATTGGCACAAGGTTTGAAACCGACGGTCGAGTGGTACCGAGCACATGCAGCTCCTGCCAAGCGCGCGCTCACACAACCTGATCTCTTCTTCCTTGCCTAACTATGTCTTCCTACGGTCCGATCACCGCCTGCCAA
>CALREJ010000016.1 GCA_943355155.1 Candidatus Peribacteria bacterium | reverse complement strand
ACTTCATTTCTTCATGCACTTTCTCTATGAAAACACTCGGACAATTTCCTTCGGCAGGCTCAGGACAAGTTTTCGGCGGTTGCTACGTTTCGGAACTTCTCATACCGGTTCTGACCGAGGTCGAAACAGCATTTTTACACTACAAAGATGATCCGGCATTTCAGCAGGAGCTCCATGATTTGCTCCGCGATTTTGCGGGGCGACCGACGCCGATCACAGAAGTGAAACACCTCAGTAAAGAAATCGGCTGTACGGTGATTCTGAAGCGCGAAGATTTGCTGCACGGAGGTGCGCATAAGACGAATAATGTGCTGGGTCAGGCACTCCTCGCAAAACGTATGGGGAAAACGGCACTTATCGCAGAGACCGGAGCGGGACAACATGGCGTCGCGACGGCCATGGCGGGCGCACTCTTCAACATTCCGACAAAAATTTTCATGGGAGCAAAAGATATCGAACGTCAGCACACAAATGTGCAACGTATGAAATTATTTGGCTCAGAGGTGATTGCGGTCAGTTCCGGTTCTGAGAGTCTGAAAGATGCCATCAACGATGCCCTCCGGTACTGGACTGCACACAGCAAAGAAACCTACTACGTGTTCGGCACCGTCGCAGGGCCGCATCCCTTTCCGTCTCTTGTCGCACACTTTCAGCGCGTGATCGGGGACGAAGCGAGAGCGCAGTGTCTCACGCAATATGGGAAATTACCGCACACGGTATGCGCGTGTGTGGGCGGAGGAAGCAATGCTATCGGGATCTTCAAAGCGTTCATTGATGATACTGATGTAGAGCTCGTGGGGGTAGAACCTGCAGGCGAAGGAATCGAAACTGGCAAGCACGGCGTTGCACTTGGGATGGGTCGGCCGGGTTCGCTCCATGGTTCCTACAGTTATTGTCTCCAAGATGAAGACGGTCAGATTCTCGAAGCGCACAGTATTTCTGCGGGACTCGATTATCCTGGGGTCGGGCCGGAGCATAGTTTTTTGAAAGACAGCAAACGCGCGCGTTATGTGTCGGTCACGGATGACGAAGCCGTTGCTGCGTTTCTGATGCTCACCAAAAAAGAGGGGATTATCCCCGCACTCGAATCTTCTCATGCGATTGCCGCAGCAAAAAAAATCGGATCGTCACTGAAAAAAGACGACATCCTTCTTATCAACCTTTCGGGCAGAGGCGACAAAGACATCGACCACGTGCAGCGTTATCTTCAGAGTCATACTTCGATTCCCTCAATATGAACATGCCAGTCAATCCTTATCAATCGGCTCTCACAAAAAAAGGCAAAGCGTTGTTCGTTCCATTTGTCGTTCTCGGAGATCCAACAAAGGCGCAGTCTCTGGAGATCGTTCGTCTCCTCGTTGAGAGCGGCGCAGATGCACTGGAACTCGGATTCCCATTCAGTGATCCGCCGGCAGACGGACCCGTGATACAGGCGGCAGATACGCGGTCACTCAAGGCGGGCATGCGCATCGATCACTGCTTTCAGATGCTGAAAGAAATCCGGACATTCACCGATATTCCGGTCGGACTGCTTGTCTATTACAATCTCATTTTACAAAGAGGAGTCGAAAAGTTTTACCGTGATTGTCAGGAGTGTGGTGTCAGCTCGGTACTTATTGCGGATCTCCCGCTCGAACATGCAGAGGAAGTGCTGCCGATCGCACGGGCGCATGGCATTGCTCCTGTGTTTCTTGTAAGCGAAGTCACAACAGATGAGCGATTACAAAAAATTGCTGAGATCGCAGAGGGGTATCTGTATGTCGTTTCCTATCTCGGTGTCACGGGCGTCGGGAATGCTGTCCTCGAAGAAAAAATGCGCGTCACCATCGCGCGGGCACGAAAAGTGAGCACTCTTCCTTTGATGGTGGGGTTTGGTATGAATGAAGCGTCTGAAGTGCGGGCAGCAATACGGGCGGGAGCGGATGGGGTGATTGTGGGGAGCAGGATTGTGCGTGAAATTCCAGACATGGATGGAATCCGAGATGTTTGTCGAGAGCTGGCGGCTGCATTTGTGTAGGCGGGCATTTCGGTTCTGATGTGTAGGAAGGGCATTATTTGCTTCCCTTCCATGTCAAAAATGCTATACTCTCCTTAGTTCTTTCTCCCTTTTCCGTTTCTCCGAAATTTTCTGGGTTTACGTGCCAGAATCTTGATGTCGCAGCCGCGAAGGGCTGCTGCTGAATTATTATTTTAGCAGCACCCGTTCCCGGGTGCGGCTCGCAGGATCCTTACATGTGAATCCAAGAGTGTAGGAGAAACTCTCTTTACCCTCTTTTTCTATGTCTAGTTTTAAGGAATACATCCTCGAGCTTGGGGACAAAAAGCTCACAGTCAAAACAGGCCAGATCGCGCGTCAGGCCAACGCATCCGTCATTGCTCAAATGGGCGACACGGTGTGTATGGGAAACGTGACGGTTTCGGATAAGCCACGCGATGGTGTGGATTTTTTGCCGTTGCAGCTCGTGTATCAGGAAAAATTCTACGCCGGAGGCAAAATCGCAGGAAGTCGTTTTCGCAAGCGCGAAGGTCGTCCATCAGACGACTACGTCTTGCTCGCTCGTGTGATCGACCGAGGACTGCGCCCGATGTTCCCGAAATACATGCGAAACGACATCCAAGTCTTCTGCACCGTGCTCAGCTATGATTTTGAACACGAACACGACATTGTCGCGGCAAACGCTGCGCACTTGGCTGTCTCTCTTTCCGATTGTCCGTTCGAAGGCACGCTCGGTATGGTTCGTGTGGGACTTATCGGTGGAGAATTGGTGCTGAACCCTTCCCGCGAGGCTCGTGCGAAGGCGGATCTTGATATGTTCGTGACCGCGTCTTTGGATCGAGTCGTGATGATCGAGGCCGGTGCGAATCAGGTGCCCGAGGCTGATATCGTCCGTGCGATTGAATTTGGAAAAAAATGGGCGCAGAAAATCGCTCAGTTCTTTGCAGATATTCAGAAAGAAATCGGGAAATCCAAGTTCGTTGTCGAGGCTCCATTTGTACATGCGGAAGGATACGATTACTTGAAGGCATGGGCACTCCCAGCCATCAACAAAGCGATCAAAGACGATATGAGCAAGAAGGCTCGTCGCGTCATTTTCAATCAGTTTATTGCAGACAGTGCAGCGAAACTTGAAGAGAAGTTTGGTGCTGCAGGTGATAACGAAGAGCTCACCAAGCTCTACACCAACGGCAAGGTCTTCATGGATAAAATCATCAAAGGTGAAATGCGCAGACTCGTCCTCGAGGAAGGCACTCGCATGAGTAGCCGTAAGGTGGACCAGATCCGTCCGCTCACTGCCATCATCGATATCCTCCCAAACCGTGTGCATGGTTCTGCACTTTTCCAGCGCGGAGAGACACAGGGGCTCACAACCTGCACTCTTGGTTCCCCCGGTGACAAGCAGTTGATCGAAGGAATGGAAGGCGAGCACAAGCTCCGCTACATGCATCACTATAACTTCCCGCCGTTCTCGGTTGGTGAAACATCGAACCGCTTGATGACGGGCAACCGCGAAATTGGTCACGGAAATCTCGCACAGCGCGGACTCGAGCCGGTGCTCCCGCTCGAAGCAGATTTCCCGTACACGATTCGCACGGTCACGGAAATCCTCGAAAGTAACGGCAGCTCATCGATGGCTGCGGCTTGCGGATCTACGCTTGCGCTTATGGCTGCGGGTGTGCCACTTAGCGCTCCTGTTTCTGCTATCGCTTTGGGACTCATTTCCGATGAAACCCAAGATAAATACGTTATCCTCTCTGACCTCCAAGACGAAGAAGATTTCGGTGGAGACATGGACTTCAAAGTCACGGGGACTGCGAAGGGCGTCACGGCAATCCAGATGGATATCAAGATTAAGGGTCTACCCGATCACGTCTTTGCAGAAGCATTGGAACGCGCACGCACGGGACGTGCAGAAATCCTTGTCGTTATGCTCGCTGCGATCAAAGAGCCACGCAAAGAAATGAGTCCGTTCGCACCTCGCATCGAAACAATCACGATCAATCCGGAAGACATCCGCCTCGTCATCGGCAAAGGTGGCGAGACGATTCAGAAGATTACCGGTGAACTCGGTGTCGAAATCGACATCGATGACAGCGGTCTGATTTTCGTCACGGCTCTCAGTGGTGACACGATGGCAAAGGCGAAGGAATGGATCCTCGGCATCGTCGCGAAGCCCGAAGTCGGTGCAATTTACGACGCCAAGGTCGTCCGCATCATCGCGGGCACAGGTGCCATCGTCGAATTCCTCCGCGGAAAGGATGCGATGATCCACATCAGCGAACTTCAGTGGGGTCGCACGGAAAACGTCGAAGACGTACTGAACGTCGGTGACGTGATCAAAGCAAAATGTGTGGAGTACGATGCCGTCGAAGGCAAGACGCGCTTCTCTCTGAAGCAGATGACAGCTCCGCCAGAAGGCTACGTCGCTCCTGTCCGCAGACCACCGATGAGTGGAGGATTTAATCGGGGAGGGCCAAGACGGTGAGCGTTGCTTGTTGGCTGGTTGGCTCGTTACTCGATACATTGAAAACGCTCCGAGTGGGGCGTTTTTTGTGCAATCAAAAAACGTGTCATGGTGAGGTGCTCGATTCCATTAAACAAATAAAAATCGAGCCACGAATCCACGTCCTTCGAGATGCGCTCTTGCGCTCCTCAGGATGACATTATTTAGAACGTGTCGCCCGTTCGTGGCTCACAGTTTCGATTGCTGTGAGCACCTCAGGGTGACACATTTTTTATCAATCCTCAGCATAACACATTTTCACTTCACTCTTCATCACATCATCCATCAATTCTTCGCCCCCACAGGCTCAACTTTGTAGAACAATAATTCATTATCCCTGCCGAGCGGCTTTTCGAGTGGATGAAATCCTTCCGGTGCGATGGAGGTGACGACAGGATCAACTCCATCGTAGTTCATCTTCAACGTTTTTTGATCATTGGGTTGATCGTAGGGAGGCTTTTCGGTTTCCGTCCAGAGCGTTTTTTCTGTTGTCGAAAGGAAGCCAAAGGGGTGATACGTTTTGGGGTTTTTGATTGTTCGTTTGCGAATCAACTCTCCATCGGGAAAAGAATAGATGGCATGCTCTGTTCGTGTGAAAGCTACGAGAAGACGAGCATCGTCACTCAGAATGAAAAAGTACGTGTTCGCACGGATGCCGGTGGATTTCTCTTCCTGTGAATAAATATTGTAGAGGAAAATTTCTGACTCCTCACCCGAGTATGATTCGGGGTCGGTGTAGCTTGTGTATTTGCCGACGAGTGAGTCTAGGTCGTAGGCGTAATCAAATATGCTCTCTTGGCGTTTATTTCCATGGTTGATGTCCCGTAAGACTTCTGTCCTGCCATCTGCTGTGTGCAGATAATACGTCTGCCATGTTCCGGAGCCCTCACCGCCACACATGCAATATATGACATCACCTTTTCTCCGTGTATTCGCGATGTATCTGAGATGGGTATAAGGTTTTTTGTTCATTCTGGCTATTTCTCCGACTGCTTCCGTATCAATATCCATTTCCAGCAGCATTTCAGTCATGTACGTCTCTTCCTGCGGATCGAAGTGTGGAGCAACGCGGATGTACAGTTTTCGTGCTGTTTTTGACGCTGTGATACTCAGAATATTGTCTCCGACGGTGGGACGATAGACGTCGTGGCTTGTTTTAGTGACAGGGTCGAACGCGAGAACGCGATTACTATTGAGTATGTAGATCATGTTGTTCAAAGCGATAGTCGTATCATATGCGTAAAAGAATTCCGGAGTCGAACCCCGATCCACAGAGGGGAAATTGGCAAGCTCAGAAAACACACCATTTTTCCAGACCCCGACCGTCATGATCTCATTTTTCGGTTTCTCGATTGCCTTGCTTGATGCAGAGCTTGAAACTGCGATAACAGGTGCCGGAACTTGTGGTGTTTGTTTTTTAGAAGCCATGAACGAACAGGCGGCCAGTGTGAGGCAGCTGATTGAACAGACGATCAAGCGGGCAATTCCACGATTCATACTTCTATGATCGCACGACAATACGCTCGTGTCGACTATTTCACCCTCCCATGCAACGCATGCGCCCGCTTCACCACATCATCAAACATCTGTGAGCGGGGAGTGGGGCTGCGCTCGCGCCAGACGGGCATAGATGAATCCATAATACTCAGGAGATCGAGCAATTCGCTATGACTTTCATCGTGTCCTTTCCAGTGTATGTGATGCATATCCATAACGCTGAGGAGTTTCTCGATGCGGCGGAACGTGCGGCTGATCGCCTCGAGGAGAAGTCGCTCGCGCTTTTCATCGATGATGTAGAGATCATGACTTTGGCCGTTATAGAGGTTCGGAATTTCCTCGATCAGGTTTTGTGCTTGCAGGAACGCCGTCGTGAGGATCTCCCATTCATGCTCGTGCAGTTCTTTGCCCGATTCCACGCGGTGGATGAGAATGTCGAAATCTTTACGGACGAGGAAGAGTCCTTGGCGGATGTTGTAGAAAATTCCTTCCGATGTCATGCGGTGGACTTCTTCGAGTGTCACGTCTTGTCTTCGTGACACGAGCTTCGCGACGAAGATGGCAAATATCAGCAGCGAGAGCATTGCCTGCATCACAGCGACAGCTTTTGAAAATCCGACCGGTACCAAATCCCCGTAGCCAAGAGACGTTGCCGTGACCAAACTGAAGTAGAAACTATTGAGGAGCCGCGTGACGATGTCCATGTCCGCCAAATGCGTGACGGAGTGAACGCTGTGCACTGTCGCGAGTGCGAAGTAGGTGATCGCACACACGATATTCAGCATCGACCACAAGCTAAACAGTTCCGAGTACGAGGAATTACTCAGTTTCTCCATGAAGGTGATATGTGGTCTTTGTGTGAGCATATTTGTAGCGGCCCTTCGGCGAGCTCAGGACAGGCTTCGTATAATGAAGCCTTATTAGTTATATTATACAATAAATACCTATTTTTTGGAAGTGTCAGGTTTTGGCGATTCAGGAGCCTTCTTTTCCGGTTTTCCCTCTCCACGGGGGTTCGGCCCTTCGTCTGTGCTCAGGGTGACATTCGGGAGAGGGGTAGAAACAACTTCCGCTTTCGTCGTTTCTTCAGATTTCGCTGCCGGCCTACTATCCGTCTTGTAAAATCCACTCCCCTTAAACGCAATTCCCGGCATGCTTAGCATCTTTTCAACACTTTTGCTGCGGCAATGTGGGCAGCTTGGTTTGGTTTTTGATCCAAACGGAATCGCTTTTTCAAACACTCTGCTGCATTTCTGACATTGGAAATCGAAGAGGGGCATGGGGGGAGTGTAGCAAATTCCCCTTGTTCTTTCTTGTCAACGGCGACAAGAAAGAACCAAAGAAACGCTCCGCCGCCAATCCCATCGACCGCTGACCCCTCCACCCCCCGTGGCGGCAGCACACACTCCACGAAGAGAATGTATTTGGTAAGGTTGATGACGCTAAATCACTGTTCTTGCTACTTCAGTTAAAGGATCGATATGAAGGAGTGAGTTGAAAACAAGTTCGCGAGTGAATCGAACTCCTTGTGCTGGTAGATCAAAAAAAGCATTTTTTGAGTGGATTGCGTTTGTTATAAAACCAAGATGGTCCGGTGAATTGCGCATATGACTATTCTATCACAGAAATCTCTTCAAATTTCCCAAATTGTAAAGATTCTCTTGCATCGGAAAATTGCCTCGTGTATAAGTTTCCGGCTTCCACAGCGCGAAAGCGCTAGGAACTTGTTCTTTCCATCATAGAACGATCGCCCGAAAGGGTGGTCGTTTTTTTGTTTGATCAAGAGCGATCTCGCCGCAGCGGGAGAGCCGCAGATCAAACAACCCTGAGCTGTGTCATCCTGAGTGAAAACGTGTCAATCCTTCGATACATTTTTTGCTCGAGCAAAAACACTCAGGATGACACGTTTTTGTATCGAAGGACGAATGGGTTCGATGGGGAAGTCATTGATTCGTGGTTCGTCGTGGCTCACCATGACACGCTCATCAAATCCATGATATTGTTTGCCTATGCTCGACAAAGCCTACGATCCCAAGGCAGTAGAAGACCGCATCTACAAGATGTGGGAGGAGAGTGGGGCGTTCAAGCCCGAATCATGTCAAAAGGGGAATGGAACATTCACCATCAGCATGCCACCACCCAATGCGACGGGGCAGTTGCACCTTGGCCACGCGGTGATGCTTGCGCTCGAAGACATCTTCATCCGTTTTGCGCGCATGCAGGGGAAGGAAGCGCTCTGGGTTCCGGGGACAGATCATGCGGCGATTGCGACGGAGAATGTGGTGATTAAGTTACTCAAGGACGGAGGGATGAAAGATCCTCGCAAGGAACTGGGTCGCGAAAAGCTGATCGCAAAAATCGCTGAGTTTGTGGAAGGGAGCAAGAACACGATTCGGTCTCAGGTGCGGAAAATGGGATCATCGTGCGACTGGAGTCGCGAGCGCTACACGTTCGAGCCATCACTGAATAGATTGGTGAACGAAGTATTTAAAAAAATGTACGACGACGGACTCATTTATCGCGGCCATCGCATCGTGAACTGGGACCCCAAACTTCAGACGACGGTGTCCGACGACGAAGTAGAATACAAAGAAGAGAAGTCACCGTTTTATACCTTCAAGTATGGTCCATTCGAGATCGGAACATCACGTCCCGAAACAAAGTTCGGTGACAAATATGTGGTGATGCACCCCGATGACAAGCGGTACAGCAAATATAAACACGGCGACACGTTCGAGGCTGAGTGGATCAATGGTCCCGTGCATGCGACTGTGATCAAAGACATGTCCGTTGACCCTGCCTTCGGCACAGGAGTGATGACGATCACGCCATGGCACGATCACATCGACTTCGAAATAGCAGAGCGTCACGGCCTCGAAAAGGAACAGGTGATCGATTTCGACGGAAAGTTGCTGCCGATGGCCGGTGAATTTGCCGGTATGAAGATCGATGATGCGCGTCCACTGATCGTGGAGAAATTGAAAGCGAAGGGATTGGTGGTGAAGTCCGACGAAAACTATGTGCACAACAAAGCCGTGTCACAACGCGGTGGGGGAACGCTCGAACCGCAGATCAAGCTGCAGTGGTTTATCGATGTGAATAAAGAAAAAGTTTCTTGGAAAGGTCAGTCAATGAGCTTGAAGCAAATCATGCACGACGTCGTTCACCACGGTGATATCACAATCATCCCGGACAGATTCGATAAAACGTATTTCCACTGGATCGATAACCTGCGCGATTGGTGTATCAGCCGCCAGATCTGGTGGGGGCATCGTGTTCCTGTTTGGTATAAGGATGGAGAAACATATTGTGCTGTGAATCCTCCCGAGGGCGCAGGGTGGCAGCAAGATTCCGACACACTCGATACGTGGTTTAGCTCCGGGCTCTGGACTTGGTCGTCGTTGATTGATGCGAAGCTGACGGAAAATCCAAATTTATCTCTGCAGGAATTACTCGCACAAAGTCCCGATTTCCAAAAATTCCATCCGACGAGTGTGATGGAAACGGGGTACGACATCCTCTTCTTCTGGGTGGCGCGCATGATCCTGATGACGACGTATGCCACGGGACAGATTCCATTTAAAACGGTCTACTTGCACGGACTCATCCGCACACGCGAAGGGAAAAAAATGAGTAAGAGTCATCCTGAAACCATGATTGATCCGCTGGATATCATTACTAAATATGGAGCAGATGCACTTCGCTTATCTATGATCGTTGGGCAAAGCCCGGGTGCCGATTCGCGTCTCTACGAAGAGAAAATCGCGGGGTACAGAAATTTTATTAATAAGCTCTGGAATGCGTCGAGATTTGTGCTTATGCAGTGTGAGGCGGCTGGGAGAGATCCGCATTCAATCAGTCCAAGTGATAACACCCCGCGATCATTAGCAGATCAGGCGCTACAAATTGAATTAATTACACTGAGTAACAATGTAATTTCCGGATTGGAAACATATAGATTGAGCGATGTGGGTGAAAAGCTTTATAGTTTTGTGTGGGATTTCTTTTGTGATTGGTACTTAGAACTTTCGAAAGGCGAGGTTAACATTTCGTTTTTGGTGAATTCTTTGCGTGAGATCTTGGTGCTTCTGCATCCGTATTGCCCCTTTATTACTGAGGAGCTTTGGAAAGAAATCAAACACGAAAACGCCAGTATGTTGATAGCATTTCCCTTTCCCAGCTTTGTCGTTTTGGCAGAAGGGAAAGGACCCAATCTCCGTTCACAGTTCCAAATCCTCATCGACGTCATCACCGCTCTCCGCAAACTGCGAACGGATCAAAACGTGGAGCCCTCCAAGGAAATTTCTGTGGTGATTGTGACGAAGAAATATTCTGCACTGTTGGAATCACAAGAATCTCATATTCGGCGGATGGGGAAAGTAGGGAGTCTTATGATTAGCACCGATTCCCAGAAACTCGAAAACGTCGCATCCGCATTTTTATCGGACATCGAAGTGCATTTGTCGCTCGAGGGATTGGTCGACAAAGAAAAGGAAAAGGCGAGCCTCACCAAAGAGCGCGATCAGCTGACAAAGTTTGTTGCGGGTATAGAAGGTAAGCTCAGCAATGAGCAATTTGTTTCGAAGGCTCCGGCAAAACTGATCGACGAGCAAAAGGCGAAGCTGGCTGAGACCGTTGAGAAGTTGAAAAAGATTGAAGAGCGCTTGAAAGGGTTATAAGATGAAGTCTTTATGAGATTAGAATTTACTGAATCGGCTGATTTTCTTGTCGACAATCATCTTGGCGAAGATGGGCGCCTTTCACATGCTCATACTTCTGCAATTCAATCTTGGGCTAGTGATCATGACGACATAGATATTATTATCTTTGCAGCGTCTCAGATGGCATTCGCTGTTTTACTAAAGCCGAATACAGAAGGATTCGTGGGACAACTGCAACCAGTGTTTGCACATATCACTTCATCAGTTTCTGTTCATCCATACAGTGCTCGCAATCATAAGTCTTTACGTGCTGGTGAAAAGATCATTTACTCTGCGTCTTGATGAGAGTGTTCGTGTCTTAATTAAAAACTGACAGATCCAAGTGTGTATCCCGCTTTTTCATAACCGAAAGCGCACTCCCACTCACAACCACCTCCCGACCATATTTTACACGAAGAATGTCTAGAGATGCTTGTACGTTATCTGCGCGAATGATGTTCTGAGGATCGGAAAAGAGCGAAAATTGCTGCGCGGCTTTGTCGTGTAAATCCCAGAGCGCAAACCCTACTTGGGTGTACGGTGTACGGGGGCTATAGACACGATCGAAACATCTTCGTACGTACGGTGTGATGGATTCTTCGGTGTCGAAGGGTTGAGGCAGGCGAAGCTGCAAGCCATCGTGTTTGTATGTGCCATCGCGAAGCCAAACTGTGATGCCGCGCGCAGCGAGTTTCTGCTTTCGCATTTTGAGGATCGTGTAGTTCACGTGTTGCAGTAGATGCGCCCAGACGTCGTCTCTTTTTCTCGTCGCGCGAAAGCTGCGGCACCGCGAAATCGACTTGGGTGGACTGTCGTTCTGCGCGACCGGTGACACTCGTTCACCGAGGAGTTCGCGCTGCATTTCGTGGCCATTTTTTCCAAAGAGCTTTGACACCTTTTCACGGTCTGCCATCGCAAAATCCCATGCAGTGTTCCAGTGGTGTGCATCGGTGTGTCTTTGTCTCGCTCTGCCAATACCGGAAATCGCGGCAGCAGGACGATCGCTTAAAAATTGTTCAAGCTTATGTTTTTCTACAATCGTCACCCCTCTCGGTTTTTTATATTCACTCGCCATCTTTGCAAGTAACTTGCTCGGCGCAACACCCACCGATACCCACAGCCCCGTCATCTTCTGAATTTCTTTTTGTAGATCCGCGGCCCAGAGAAGCAGATCAAACGGCACACCGCCGACGAGTGTATGTAAATCAATAAACCATTCGTCGATCGACATCTGTTCGATTACAGGAGAATGATCCTGCAGCACTGCCTCGATCTCGTGACTTGCAATCGCAGTCTCCGCAAAGTCCGATGGCATCGAAACTGCGTTCGGGCAGAGTGTGATGGCATCTTTGAAGCGCATTCCAGTTTTTATCCCTTTTGCCTTCGCCTCATAGCTCGCAGCAATCACGCACCCGCCACCCATCCCAAGTGCGAGCAAGGGTTTACCCCGCAAACGAGGATATTTGCGCTGAAGGACGGACGCGAAGAAAGAGTCAGCATCGATGTGAGCGATCATGATGAAATGGCGGGTATAAGGTATGACGAAAACGATAGGTATGAGGTATAAAGTATGTCTTCTACGTCCCTCTCCAAGTCACAGCACTTTTTATCAATCCATTGAGGAGTCTCTCGATATAATTAATCTTTCCTTCCAATGTGAGATATTCGTCTAAAGAAATATATGCAACATCCCTTGCAACAATCATTTGGCTTTGTACTTCACTGAGCGATCCAAACGCATCCAAATAGAATTTCCTCTTATCTTTTTGGGTTCTGCGACGAAAGCCTTCTGCAATATTCGATGTCACTGATACTGCTGCACGACGCAACTGATCTGCCATCGCATATAATTCTGACTGGGGAAACTTGTTCGTCATTGCATACACTGCGAGTACAAGTTCATGTGCTTGTCTCCAAGCCTGCAGATCAGTGAATGTATGAATCTTGGCTGCCAGTTTTAATGGTGTAAGGTTCTGCATACTTTATACCCAAAATTTATACCCCGTAATACCCAAAATTAATACCTTCGTATCACCCCTCTCACCACTCCCGCCACCTGCAACTCATCGAGTGCAAAGAGATCCGGATATTCCGGATTTTCTGCCTGCAGATAAAACTTCCCTTTGTCTTTACGAAGCCTCTTCAGCGTGTACTCACCATCGAGCACACCGACGACAATGTCATTCACTTTTGGTTCTGCTTTTCGCTCGACGATTACCAGGTCGCCATTGTGGATGCCTGCGTTGATCATGCTGTTGCCTTTGACTCTCAATAAAAAAGTTGAGTGGCGATCGCGTACGAGGTAATCCTCAATTGTCAGTAATTCCTCTGCTTGCTCCTCCGCAGGCGCGGCAAAACCGGCAGGAATCGGTCCAAAGAGCGGAAGTGAAAAAGGGAGAGCGGCAGGCTCCTGTTCTTGTTCGATGATTTTGATACGACCCTTTGGATCTTTCTCCAGTTGTTTCTCACGCACGAGCGCATTTACCACCTTCGCAATTGCGTTCTTGCTGCGTACACCAAAGGCGATCGCGAGATCGCTGAGTGACGGGCTGTACCCGCGCTTCCGTTGAAATTCGCGGATGTAATTTAAGGCTGTGCGTTGATGGGGTGTGAGAGACATAGAGGAATGGGTGGAATTATTTCTAAGACGAACGTCCACCATCATAGGTGGACGATTGTACACAGTCAAGAAAAATCTTTCGGCATCAAAAAATAGAGTCTGTTGACACTAAAAGGACTCTCATTAGTTATTGGAAATATCGCCTTTATTGTTACCCAAAAGTTTCTGGAGCAATTCTATGATGGTTTGCCCCGCAGCATCGGTTGCATCTGTATGCTTCTTTTCTGTGGGCTTTTCCAGAGCAGAACTGATTCTCCTCGGATTATTCTGCTGCTGCCCTTGTGTCAATCGTCCAAATTGCATAGATACACATTGTACCACAATTGTAATTTTTCAGCATTTTTTTCTCTCGTATTTTTACAGCAACGGCTCCTCAAAAGTCTCCGCATCCACCATTTCCTCTTTGCTTGGGGGAGCGGATGCGGCTTCGTCCCATTGCTTCAGCATTTCCTCGACTTCTTTGCGTGGGCGGCAGTATTTGCGGCGGCTGGCTGCGATGATTTCGGGGGTGTAATCGCGGATGATGGTAGGGGCGTCCATGGTGCGGCCGGAGAACGCTTCGCGGAGTTCGCCATTCACGGACATTTTTGTGTAGAACTCACGGACACCGAGGTTGATGATGTCGCGTTCCTTAAATATCGGGTTATATTCCTCTGCTAGGATCACCGCGTCTTCCGCTCCCACGCGGAAGCTGATCATGGAACCGACGTTTCCGAAAACAGTTTTTCGGACGTTGTCGCTCAGCTGTCCCATGTATTGGTGGGCGATCGTGAGATCGAGACGATATTTGCGGGCTTCACTGAGGATTTCTGCGAAGGTATCGGTTGCGAAGTTCTGGAATTCGTCGACGTAGAGATAGAAGTCCGTACGTTTGTCCTCTGCCGTATCTGCGCGCTCCATCGCTGCCTGATAGATTTTGGTGATGAACATGGAACCAATGAGTCCGGAGTTTTCTTCACCGAGGAGCCCCTTTGACACCTTCATGAGCAGGATTTTTTTATTGTCCATCAAATCGCGAATATGAAACTGCGTCACGGGCTGACCGATCATGTTGCGGATCATGTTTGTTGCAACGAATTGTCCGACTTTATTGAGCAGTGGCGTGATAGCATCGGCATCGAATTTTTCGCTCCATGCTGCGAATTCCGAGACCCAGAAGCTTTTGACCACCGAGTCTTGAATACGTGACACGATCTTCTGTCTGTAGTTTTTATCCGTGAGCATTTTCAGGATCGAAAGCACCGTCGTGTTCGGGCTATCGAGGAGCGCGAGCGTCGTGTAGCGGAGCACGTGTTCCAGACGGTCGCTCCAGTTGCTGCCGAAGAGCTTCTTAAATATCTGAAGGAATCCAATCGTCACCTGCATCTTTTGTGCCTCACTCACTTTTTCGAGCGGGTTAAACGCGATCGGGAATTCAGTATCAGCCGGGTCGAGGAGCACCACGTCTTCAATGCGGTTCTCGGGGATATACCGCATGATGTTATCGATCAAATCTCCGTGCGGATCGAGCACTGCGATTCCTTCGCCGTTTTTAATATCTTCTGCGATCAAAAGCTCTAGTAATTTACTTTTTCCAGATCCGGATTTTCCGATGGCGTAGAGGTGACGTCGACGGTCACCGCGTTTGATCCCAAACGGGACAAAGTTATTGTGATAGTTCGTGATGCCGTATGCGCTCACATCTTTGTCACCTGCCTTTGGTAAGTCCTGCGGAGGTTCGGATTTGCGTGCGAGTACGTGGACGACGTGCGGGGCGTAGTCAGCGTTCGGGAAGTGATACAGCGTTGCGACTTCTTTGGCGTTTAAGATGAAACTTTCGCCGCGCGACCTGTTCTTATACTCGTGCATGAAATGCGACATTTTGTGTGCGTGATGCCCATGGAACGAGTTGACGTCTTTGTCGTTAAATTGGCTGAAGCTTGCGACAACGGCATCGAGCTTGCGACTGGCTTCTGCAGCACTCGAGGCGATATATGCGCAGCGAATCGAGACCGTGAATGGTTTGATCTCCGTTTTTTCCTTGGCGCGATCATGACGTATGTGCTGCACGCCGTCTCGTCCGCCTTCACGCAGGCGATCACGAACACTGAAAAAGTGCATGACGTTTGCGAGTCTGGAACGCCAACTGCGTTTAAAATGAAACCAGCTTGTGTCGTCACAGGGCTCGGTAATGACTTGCACCCACACCTGATCTCCCGTTGCGATTTTCGAAATCACCGAAAAGAGACGCGACGCACTGTCTTCATCGAACATGTCGTACGTTTTGATCGGGTAAATATCTGAGTGATGCAGACTGATCGTCGCTCCTGCAATTGCCTGTGTCTTTGCATCAAATGACTCGGTGTAATCTTGCGTCTCATGAATTTCGGCATCCGGAAACGTCGCATAGATCAACCCTTCCACCGTCTCAAGTACCTTTTCATCGAGCACGACGAAGAGATACGAGTACTGATTGAATCCAAAATATTCGAGCGAGACTTTCTTGCCCGTAAACGTATTCCACAAGTTCACCAAAAGTTCCTGGAACTTGGATTCCAGTTTCTTATTTCCCTCTTGGCCTTGGGGGACGATGATGTGGAGGTAGCGGAGAGCCATTTATGACTAATTATACAGGAAAATGGGTGTTTTTGGCAGTGGATTTCATTCATCAAATCCCCCGAATCGCCATCATGGCAACTCGGGGTGAAACTGTTTGAGCACTGGCGGTGCTACAGAACGAACGAAGCATGAGTAGGGGTTTACGATTTTCGGCTGCGTCGATGGAGAAAGAATGCGCCGATGGCACCAATGCCAAGCAGCAAAATACTGCTGGGTTCAGGGGTTGAGGTCGTTAGCGTCAAGACTAGAACGTGATTCTGTCCAGAAGCATCACGGCCGTTGGCAAGAATCTGATTATTGTTATTGATGGCAACTGCGCCATCGAACTTAAAAATGTTGTCGATATCTTTCAGAACGTACTCACGCCCATTGCGCCACATCACTGCCTCAGAAGTTAAATAATCTGAACGAGTATCGTCGGGGTGGACGTCCCACCCAACGATGATTCCATCATTACTAATCCCCGTTGCTCCGGAACCGACGATTTCGTGTCGAGGTCCATAGGTGAAGTGTGGTAACACGGTAATCACACCAGTCACAGCATCCCGAAAGTATGCCATGCCACCCGCAGGAAATGTATCTCCAACAATGTTTCCGAAGTCATTCACTCCACGAACGAAAGTTGTGAAGCCGTTGAAAGTGAAGACGGTCATTGCGTTGGTGTTGAGGTCGATCATAAATCCTTGCGCGGCACTACCGCGCAAATCATCTCCAGCGAGAAATTGTCCGTTGCGAGAGATTGCTTGGGCATGAGTATCTCCTTTCAGTTGTGGGAAGATGGTTACACCGATGCCGGGCTGAATCAGCAGAGGCTGATCTCTGCCAGTGATGAGATTTTTTGACCATCCCGAGAGACGATCTCCATTAGAGTTCGTTCCGGTGACGGAATAGTCTGTCGAAAAAATGCTGAATCCATCTGCATCGCTGTATTTCCATGTACCGATGTCATAGGGGAGACGAGATTGATATGCATGACCCCACATGGTTCCATGGTCATCCAGTGCGCTTGGATATGCAGACAGAGAATCGTCCGGAGCTGAGTAGTTGTTGCCGAAAAGGTCGGGACTCAAGTCCAGTCGCACACCTGACGAGGTGGTACGAAAGGGTGTCAACATGTTGAAATAGGGAGCGGAGCTTGGATCAACGGACACTCCCGAAATGTCTCCAGCACCATTGATTTGGCTGCCAGATCCAACCCCCATATCCTGCACAGTGACGTACAGAATGCCGGCAGATGAGAAAGACACGAAGCTCAGCACAACGAAGACACACACCACAAAAGTTTTAGAGTTCATCGCTAAGTTCCTGAATGAAAGCGTGAAGTTTGAAGAGTATGTTTTGCCAGTGCTGTAAAACAGCGAAGCCTCTCACATCATGCGAGAAACATTGCTTCATGATACATTTTTGGCAGTACTGTACAAGTATTAATTATTATTGAATAATATAATAATAATCAATTTCCCATTAACCTCCAAACTCCTGCTCATACACATCCCGATCCCAGATAATCCACGGGGAATCAGGCGGATAGATCGTCTGGATCGCTTTTCCGGTTTTTGCGCAGGTGCGATCGTAGAGATGCAATTGTCCCATCGACTTTGCACGCTCTTTCATCCGTTCGTCGTACGTCCAGCGAGGAAGGGGGACGCGCGTTTGCTTGCAGCGTTTGATTTCGGGGCTTGTGATCTTGAAGGGTTTCCCAGAAAGTGTGCTGCGCGTGATGATTGCATCATCTAGTTCCGGCAGTGCATCAGGCAGCATCGATGGATCGATTGCCTGCGCCGCTTCCGGAATTTTTTCCTCCATCCACACGAGTCCCCGTGCTGTTACTTCTTCTTGGGTCAGTGTGAAGTATCGCTGCGCCATCGAGTGATTGTAGGGGTACGGAGATTGTTCCATTGGGAAAAACTCACCCCACTGTCCATCAGCTCTCATCTTTTCGATGATCTTTGGGACGAGCATTTCGTACTCTTCCTTCGTGTATTGCTTGTTGAAGATACAGTACTGTTTTTTGAAGAGGCACGAGCAGCCGAAACAATTTGAAGAACTGACACAATATTGGCAGTAGAGCATCTCGGAACATCCTTCCCATGTTCCATAACAAAATCGCATCTGCTGGCAGAAATTTCCCGAAGCCGTGCACTCATAGATCCACTCGGAGTGATGACTCCAGATGGAATAGTCTTGGCAGTGATGCCCGACGTAAATCTGAAAACAGTGCTTGAGTGCTTCACCCTCAGTCACGAAATAACTGTCTACGATGTCTCTGCCGCCGAGAATCTGATTTCCAGATACATTCTCTACATTGCTCACGACCGCGTGCGGACGCGGATGCTGCAGACAAAATTGCCGAAACACCTCGAGCATTTCCGTTCGCCATGTGTGTGACTGCGGTGCGAGCGTTGCCATCAGTGCTTCGTATTCCTCTTTCGTTTTCTGCTCATTGAAGACGCAATATTCACGGTGTCTTAGATTGACGCATCCGAAGCAGTGTGTGCATGAACGACATTGGAGTAGAAAAGAACTGTCACTGCAGTTTTGGCAATCTGTCGCGCTTTGAAGGTTGTAGCAGTTTGAGCACGAGCTACAGTCGAAGCATAGTTCGCATTGCAAAATGTACGTGCAGTCCATGCAGTCGCGCGATCCGTTCATCATCTCGCAGTAGAGGCCGCCCTCGCCGATGGTGGTATTGAATACCATGTAACAATCTTTCAATTCATCGGCATTGTTGCAGTAATCGCTGTTCTGCATTTTTGAGGCAGAGAGCGGATAATGTGGAGCTTTGCCCTGCACCTCTTTCATTTGTGAAAACATATCTCTCTCAAACGACAGATCCTGTCCCGCAGATAGCGCGTCCACCGTTCCCGCCCACCAATCATCTTTGTTAATCACAGGAAACGGAACATCGCCCGTGAACATCGAGAAGATATTTTTTCCATCGGCAGAAGACGGTCGAATATACAGGTGGATTGGGTTTCGAAATGCGAGTCGCCGTTGGAGTCGACACTTCGGGCAGAGGGTTGGTGGGGGAATCAATTCCTTTTTTCCGTTAAAAATCGGAGAGACTTTCTCGTAGAAATCGAGATCGCTATCTGTGATCTCGAAGCTCGATTGGCACTGGCGGCAGACTTGCAGCATGGATGTCAGTATACACTCTCGAGATAACACTGCTCGCAATACACAATCTCTGGGCGATCGGGACTGTAACTCGTCGAGATTTGTTTTTGGCATTTGGCACAGGTTCTGTCCCAGAACTTTCTGGGATTTCTGAGCGCAAAGCGATCGAGATGGCGTTGGTCGGGTGACCTCCGAGGCAAGGGAATATTTTGCTGTCTGTAAAACTTGAGTTCAGGAGTTGTGACACGAAATGGTTTTCCTGTGACTTCGCAGCGGATTGCCCAGTTCAGGATGTCATCAGGAATTTCTTCGATCGAGTCGGGGAGTGCCGTGGCATCAATAATCTTTTCTACATTGGGTGGTGTGTCTTGCGCGTTGTCCCACTTCCATCCCTTCACAATCACTTCCTCTTCCGTAAGTGGGTAATACATCTGAGCTGTCGTTTTATTGTAACCAAAAGGTGAGCAATTGATCGGGAAGAGTTCGCCCCATTCCCCAGTGCTGCGCATGTGTTCAATGATTTTCGGAACGAGAGCTTCGTATTCCTCCCGCGTGTACTGCTTGTTCAATATGCAATATTCCTTGTGATGAATGTTTGAGCATCCGAAACAGTTCTTGCAGTTCATTGCTACCCAAGAGTAAAGGATGTAGGAAGCTGACGAGTGAACGCTGTAGCTGAGGCAAATATTCTGAGCGTCTGTTCCCGCAATCGAGACTTCATACGATTCGCGCAGATTGAGTCCATATTGATAGATGTCATAGATGTCCTTTGCGCCGGTCACGACTTGGTAGAGGAACTTTCCATCTTCGACATCTTCACAATCAAAACTCTTCTGAGTGTTCTTGCAGTTTTGCAGATAGTCGCCAGTGCAGTTTTCGGTATTGCGTCCGTGGGATTCTTTGAAAATTCCTCGCATCCCCATTTCCTCCAGCTTCAATTTGTGTGCCTGATGCTCGCTGTATGAACCTTGGTTCATTGTCTGCATCTTCGCTTCATAGTCTGCTTTGCTCATTTGCTGATTTTCAAAGCAGTATTCTTTTTCCCGAAGCCCAACACACAGGAAACAGTTTTTACAGCCGATACAATCGCGCAGATAACTTGAGCTGTTGCAGTTGGTACAGTCTTGGCAACTGCGGAGCCCGTAGCAACTATGCACATCGACGCAGTCGTAACAAAGTTCGCAGGTGAGATTATAGAATCCATCGACACAGGAAGTGGTGTGTTTGAATCCGTAGCCGTAGTAGCAGTCTTCACAAAAATCCGCGTGCATCACAAGGTATGAATTTTTGCAGTAGCCCGCGTAGTGGATGTAGTCGGAATTTACGTTCGTGCCTTCGACGAGCAGATTCTGAAACGGCGTCGCGTCGCGCACTTCCATCACCTGCTCCATGAGTGGGCGTGAGAAATCCACGTCGCGGCCGGTAGCGCATGGGTCCCACTTGTCTCCGTGCCAGCAAGCTCGACAGTAGATCGTAAATCCCGTCGACGGAGGATATTCCGTGAGCATTCGTTTGTTGCAAAGACCACACGTGCCCGAGTAGAAAAATCGTTCATTGCAGTAACTGAGTCTGCGCTGTTCGCGGCAGTCGGGGCAGTGGGTCGGTGGGGGAATCAGTTCCTTCTTGCCATTGAAGATCGGTGACACCTTCTCGTAGAACGCGAGGTCTTCGTTTGTGATCTCGAATGCCGATGAGCAAGATGTGCAGGTCTGTTGCATGCCCCCATCATCCAGTTATCTGTCGATTCATGCAAACTATTATAAAATGCATGTCTATTTTTGCTTGTATTCAAGCCAAAATTATCTGTCTATTTTTTCGACAATATGCTAGCATTTCTTCATGATCGAACGCGTGCTCATCGATAACGGCTTCACGGAAAAAGAAGCGAAGGTGTATCTTACAGTACTGGAAGCAGGGGAAATTCCGGTTGCGCGTATCGCAACGAAGACCCAGCTCAAACGGACAACCGTCTACAGCATCGTCGAAGAGTTACAGACGCGGAGCATTCTCTCCATCCAAAAACGTCGGGGTGTGCAATACGTATCGGCACTTTCACCACAGGTGCTCGTCGATCGATTCCTGCAGGCTGCATCGACTGCGAAGGATGTACTACCTTCGCTCATCGAAATGGCGTATTCGTCACCACTCAAGCCTCGCGTGCGATTTTTGGAAGGCATCGATGGCATCAAGGCGATTCTCCAAGAGGTGAATACCGTGTCCAAAGCTGAACCGGGGATGATTTTTACGGACTACGCGCAAATGCCGAAGGAAATTTTTGCTCTCATTCGAAAGACCGTCAAAATCCGCAAAACCGAGAACAATTTTCTGCATATTCTTGTGCCGAATAACGGCCGAAATCTGGAAGTACAGAGTGAAGAAGACAAATTCCACTACGCCGAGCATCGCATCGCCGATTTTCCGATCAAAAGTTTTCCGCTCGAGCTGACGCTCTTTGATAACACAAAAGTGGGGTTTCTGTCGTTTGAAAAAAATGAGCTGTTCGGCGTCGTGATTGATTCTAAAGCGATTTATTTGACGCTCAAAAATTTGTTTCTGCTTGTGTGGGCGCATGCGAAGCCAAGAGGGAAGATTTAGTACACACTCTCAAGGTAGCATTGCTCGCAATAGACGATCTCCGGTCGATCGGGACTGTAACTCGTCGAGATTGGTTTTTGGCATTTCCCACATTCTCTATTCCACAATGTCTGCGGATTCCTTCTTGAGACGCGCGTGAGGTACCTACAATCGGGACAAAGGCGGGGGATCGGGAGGGATTGGTTTCTGTAAAATTCCAATTCCTGCGTCACGATTCTGTAATTTTTGGTGCAGTCGACGCAGCTAAGAGTTTCCTTGGTGATGCTATCCTCCACATCGGCAATGCGATCGGGAATCTGGAATACTGATGGTTGGTAGTCGCGCTGATCACGATCTTTCCAGTTCCATCCCTTCGACAGCACTTCTTCTTGTGTGAGCGGGTAATACGTGAGTGCGAGTGTTTCATTGTAGGCAAATGGGCTCAGAGTGATTGGAAAAAATTCTCCATATTCTTGAGTACTGCGCATGTGAGCAATGATCTTTGGCACGAGCATGTCATACTCCTCCTTCGTATATTGCTTGTTGAGAATGCAATATTGCTTGCCGCGCAGATCCGCGCACCCAAACAAGTTCTTACTATTGTCGTGCGTGTTGATGGAGTAGTAGACGCTGTCGCCGCCGTAGTACATGTAGGCATCGAAACAGCAATTTGTTTCGCCGATTTTTCCGACGATGCCTCCCGATGCAGAAAGTTCGTAACAGAAGGACATGCTCTCGCCAAACGCAGAAATGTCATAGAGATCATTGCATCCAAGCACGACATACTGACAGAATTTCGCATCGCGCAGTTCCAGACATTTGAAGCAATCCTTCGTATTTTCGCAGTTGATCAGGTAGTCGCCGGTACTATTTGGTGCATTGGTGTTATGGAGAGCGCGGCGCGGTTGTGAGAGCATGAATTCCTGACAATGGTTCCTCGCTGCTTCTCTGGTTGCATGTGATCCATCGAACAAGCCGTTCCATGTTTTTTCAAATTCTTCCTTGCCGACGAACTGGTTGAACACGCAGTACTCTTTGTTTCGCAGCGATGTGCAGCCGATGCAGTTTTTGCAGCCGATACAATCGAAGAGGAACGCCGATGAATTGCAGTTCTTGCAGAACGTCGAATGAAACATGCCGTAGCAATCCGTCATATCCACACAGTCGTAGCAGAGTTCATTGCGTTGCATATCAAGCACATCGACGCAGTTTTTGCAGTAGCCCATGAACGTGCCGTACATACAGTCTTCGCATTTGCCTGCGTCAAACACGAGGTATGAATTTTTGTGCCAGCCCGCAAAATGCACATACTCACTGTTGATCATTTCGCCGCTCTGAGAGACGTTTTCTTTGATCGTGTCATGAAACAGTTTATTGAATTGCTCGAAGAACGGTCGATCGAAATCGAACTCTCTCCCGAACTCCGTATTATCCACCTTCAGCCACTCTGCTTTTTCATACACCTTGAACGGTTTTTCCGGTGAGTACGCAGACACAATTTCTTTCCCCGTCGCATCGGATTTCCTTTTATACAAAAATCGCTGATTCTGAAATGCCCACCTGCGCTGTTGGCGACAATCGGGACACAGCGTCGGTGCCGGAATCAACTCTTTTTTCCCGTTAAAAATCGGTGAGACCTTGTCGTAAAACGCGAGGTCGGCGTCTGTGATCTCGAACTCTGATTGGCACTGGCGGCAGGTTTGATGCATGGAGCTTAGTATACACTCTCCAGATAGCATTGCTCGCCCATTCGACAAGCTCAGGGTGAATCTTGTTTAGTACACCGTCTCAAGGTAGCAAGATTCGCAATACACAATTTCCGGTCTATCAGGCGAGTACGTTGTCCTGATCGGCTTCTGACATTTCATGCATGTCCGGTCATGGAGAATACGGGCATTTCGCTTTTGTCTGCGCGCGGTGTGCCGACACTCGAAGCAGTGGAGAGGAAGAGGAATTCCTTTTAATCCCTTGGGTGTAATTCCCCGTCAGCTTGCTGCGATTCCTTTCGCGTTCACCATCACTGGTAGCATAGCGGTATGAGCGATCACATACGCAGGTCACACAATGTC
>CALREJ010000015.1 GCA_943355155.1 Candidatus Peribacteria bacterium | reverse complement strand
ATCAAAAGACAACGAACGGAAGCAATGATTCGATGTAGAGCAATGAACGTGATGACGAAGCTTGGGATGCCACAGAGTGTCAGAGTGTGAGGGGGAGATGGCAGACAGACAGTGCTATCTTAGAAATCTTTACTCAACAACGCCTGCGGCAGACAAAGAAAGAACAAACGGGAGGAATGTTTTTGTTACCCCTCTCCCTAACCCTCTCCCTCGGGGAGAGGGGAAACGAAATCTCACCATGACACAGTTTTTTATCTCCTCTCCATCACCACCACCGTAAACGCAATCGCATTCTCCGCATCAACCGCATGTTCCTCCCGTCGAATTTCTTTCCACTCACTCTCATGAAACTCCGGAAAAAACGCATTCCCCCCTTCCACAATCGTATGCACATGCGTGAGGTAGATCCGATCCGCGAGCGGCAATGCCAATCGATAAATCTCCTCTCCTCCGATCACAAAAATCTCTTCCGATGTGTCCTGCTTCGCGACTGTAATCGCATCCTGAATGGTCGTCACCGTGTCGCATCCTTCGATCTTGAGCGTTGCATCGCGACTAATAACGATATTCCTCCGCTTCGGAAGTGCCCGTCCCATCGATGCAAATGTTTTTCTGCCCATGATCACAGGTTTACCGGTTGTCGTCTCCCGAAAAAACTTCATCTCTGCCGGCAAATGCCACGGTAACCCTCCATCTTTTCCAATGACGTGATTGTCGGAAGCGGCGGCGATGAGGGAAAGAATCATACGGCAATCGGCGCTTTAATCGCGGGATATGGATCGTAATTGAGAATCTCGATGTCCTCGAACGTGAAGTCATTGATGTTTCTTATCGCCGGATTCAGTTTCAGTTGTGGAAGTGGTTTTGGGTCACGGCTGAGCTGCTCGCGTGCTTGATCTAAGTGATTGGAATAGAGATGTGTGTCGCCGAACGTGTGGATGAATTCGCCAACCTGAAGATCACAAACCTGCGCAATCATGTGCGTGAGCAGTGAATAAGATGCAATATTGAACGGCACGCCAAGGAAGACATCAGCACTGCGCTGGTACAGCTGACAGCTGAGCTTTCCATCCGACACATAAAACTGAAACAGGGTGTGACAGAGCGGAGGGGCCGTTTGTGTGTGACCGTAGACATCGGACACGTTCCACGCAGAGACGAGAATGCGACGCGAGTCGGGAGTGTTTTTGATCTGATCAATCGCATGCTGTATCTGATCAAACGTTTTTCCATCCGGCCCCGTCCATCGCCGCCACTGTTTGCCGTAGACCGGACCCAAGTTCCCCCACCGCTCGGCAAACGCAGGATCTTCTTTGATGCGCGTGATGAAGATGATTTTTTGCTGCTTCCAGACATCGGAGTACATCGGGTACGTCTCCGTGAGTTTGTTTGCAATCAGGTAATCCTGAAACGGCCACTCGTCCCAAATATGCACGTCGTTGTCCGCGAGATATTTAATATTCGTATTGCCCTGCAAAAACCACAGAAGTTCGTGAACAATCGCCTTCGTCGCCATTTTTTTGGTCGTGAGGAGCGGAAAACCTTGGTCGAGAGGAATCCTCATCTGATAGCCAAAAACGCTCAGTGTGCCTGTTCCCGTACGATCGGATTTTTGGTGTCCGTTTTCGAGGATATGCCGCATCAGGTCGAGATACTGTTTCATGAGAGAAGCTATGGTAGCGCGTGATGGAAAGCGGGTCACGAGCATTTCACCGCGGCGTAGTCCCGCAGGCGCGGGACGAAGTCGGGTATATACGAAAACGGCGACCCCCGTGAAGGAATCGCCGCCATCGAAATCACAGTGATTTAGTTTGCTGCAGCGTCAGCTGCGGCGTCTACACTCGTACCTTCGACTTCTACTGCAGCGGAACTTACTTCCATAGCAGCGTCGGCGCTCTCTTCCACAGCAGGAACTGTGCTGTCATCTGTAGGAGTCACGACAGAAGCTGTGCTGTTGCAAGCTGTCAGCGCGAGTAAAGAAAGAGAAACCAGTGCGATCATTTTCTTGGACATAGAAAAAAAGGAAAAGAGACAAAAAGGAAGCCAACTATAGCATGCCGATACATCCTGAAAAGGGAATTTTTCTTATCGCACTTTTCGAAGATGTGAGCCAGCATATCGCCACGCCATTTCGAAGATTTGACGCTGCGTTTCTGCAACTTCTCTGCTTTCGATGATGACACCAAACATATCGCGTTCTGTTTCTCCAAAGGTAATGATCGCGACTTTCGAATCGTAAATCTTGATTTCATTCTTAAAATCAAATTCCTTCGCGGGCACCAAACGAATCTCCCGAAGGCGCTGCTTGTCTTCGCCGTGCACACGCTTCCCCGTTGCATCGTCCGGCGCAATTCCACGCAATCGCACTCCCCGTTTCACGCGCTCGTCCACATATTCAAGGTCATACTTCGGCCAAAAGGCGCGGACGACCGCAGAGTTTGCGAAGTTGAGTAATTCGCTCTTCGCCGTGAGCGTATCTTCATACACTTTCCGCACGCCCTCCCATCCTTCAAAAAAACGCACGCGCGGCTGGCGGAAGGTGGAGCCTTGGAGCGACCGTAATTCCGGCAATGCACGTTCGAGTGCCTGCGCATTTTTCTGAGCTTCGAGCGACAAATATTCAGGAGCAACGGGCGCATACCACTTGCTCCGCATCTTTTTCACGAACGTAAATTGTCCGCGATGAACAAGTTCCTCAAGTGCGTTATACGTCGTGATCCGATTGATGCCGGATTTTTTGGCGTAGCTGGATGCCGGCGCACTCCCAATCTCGAGACCCGCAAGATAGAGCTGGGCTTGTTTGTCATCGAGGCCAACAGATTGAAGAACAGGGAGAAGGTTTTTCACCATAATGATGCGAGTGTAGCAATCTGTTCCCTTTTTGAACAACAGAAGTAGTTTTACGCTAAGATCAGATCAGATGTTGGAGCTAGAAATCATTCTTACAAAGGCAAAATACCCGCATTCTGTTTTGTTGTTTTAAAAAAGAACTGAGCACAAACAATGGTCGACACATCGTTGCAAAGTAGTCCTGCAAAACCGTAGAAAGTGCGTATACATTTTTCCATCTTCTCCTATGTCTACGACGGATCTCACAATGCAAACAAAAGCCGTACGTTTCGAAGACACCGTTGCCCAGATGAAAGCGCGGGAAGTGATCGACGACTTAGCCAAGCGCCCCATCGTCACATCAGCCGCACAATTGATAGAGTTTGCGAAGGCAAATCAAACGACCATGCTCGATCTCACGTTTGTGGATGTACCGGGGACGTTACAACACACGAGTAAGCCCATTCACGAACTGGAAGATGTGCTGAGTGGTGGAGCAGGTTTTGACGGCAGTAGCATCCGAGGATTTCAGCAGATTGAAGAGAGTGACATGCTTCTGATTCCAGACCCCACAACGGCAATGCTCGATGCATTCAAAGGTGAAGGAACGCTGTCGGTTTTGTGTGATGTGAAAGATCCGGTCTCGGGGCAGTTCTACGGAAATTCCCCACGCACAATCGCACGAAGTGCTGTGGAGTTTTTGGAAAGCAGTGGCGTTGCAGACACTGCCTACTTCGGACCCGAGGCAGAGTTCTTCATCTTCGATTCCGTTCGTTATGGATCCGCCGCAAATGGCGCATCGTTTGAAGTCGACAGCAACGAAGCGATCTGGAACACGAACAAGTCCGGAAGTTTGGGCTACGCGATCCGCCACAAAGAAGGATATTTCCCAAACTCCCCTGCAGACACACAGCAAGACCTGCGCAGTGAAATGGTGAGGGAAATGGAACGTGCGGGCATCAAGATCGAAACGTTCCACCACGAAGTCGCAACGGCGGGTCAGGCGGAGATTGATATGGAAAGGGACACAATGCTCACTATGGCAGACAAGCTGATCCGCTATAAATACATCGTGCGAAATGTCGCAGCCAGATACGGAAAAACCGTGACATTTATGCCGAAACCCCTCTGGGGCGATAACGGTTCTGGTATGCACGTGCACCAGAGTTTGTGGAAAGAAGGGCGTCCATTGTTTGCAGGAAATGAGTACGCGGGACTCAGCCCCATGGCACTCAATTATATTGGCGGACTGCTCAAGCACGCACCCGCGCTCTGCGCTCTCTGTAACCCAACGACAAATAGCTACAAGAGATTGGTACCGGGATTCGAAGCACCGGTGAACCTCATCTACTCCGCCCGCAATCGTTCAGCTGCCATCAGAATTCCGATGTATTCAAAAAATCCACGAGCGAAGAGAGTGGAGTTCCGCATGCCCGACGCCGCCGCAAATCCCTACTTAGCATTCTCAGCTCTGCTCCTCGCAGGACTCGATGGTATCCAAAAGGGAACAAACCCCGGCCCACACACCGACGGCAACCTCTACCACATGTCGGCTGAGGAATTGAAGAACATCAAGCACGCCCCCGCCACCCTCGGCGACGCCCTCGATGCGCTCGAGGCAGATCACGAATTCCTCACGGCAACAGGGGTCTTTACCGAAAGCTTCATCGCGTCCTACATCGAAGGTAAACGAGCCGAAGTCGCTGATGAATCGAGCCGCCCAACTGCCAGCGAGTTCTACAGATATTACGATGTCTGAGCCTGAATGTGTAGCACCTATCTCCTCGCAATCATGCTGATCTCCACCTTCGCCCCAAGTGGTAATTCTTTCACACTCACCACTTCACGTGCCGGATACGGTTCCGTCATATACTTTCCATACACTTCATTGATGACTCCATAGGTCGACATGTCTGTGACATAAATCGTTGTCTTCAAAACATTCGCGAACGTCGCACCACCTTCCGCAAGTATCGCTTTCAGGTTTTCCATCACACGCTCGACCAATTGTTCCATCGGCGCATCAAGCAACGCTCCATCGGGGGACAAATGGATTTGCCCTGCGGTGAAAATCAAACCATCCGTCACGATTCCCTGTGAAAAAGGACCAGTTGCTTTGGGTGCGCCGGTTGTTTTGATGGCTTGTTTCATGAGCTGATTATAGCAAACATCGCCCCGATCGTTTCATCGACTTCTTCGCCTTCGCTAAATCTCCCTTCCCCCGCACCATCGACGACGGACATTCATTTTTGAACACGCATGCTCCACATTTCCTCCCCCGCGCCGTACAGACGGCTCGTCCATGACTGATGAGGAGTGTCGTCACCTCACGCCAGCGCTTGCGAGGAGCAGCTTCCATCAGATCCAACTCAATTTTTTTCGGATCATGATAGGTGCTGAGTCCCAGTCTCTGCGCCAAGCGCATCACATGTGTATCAACTGCGATGCCAAGATTTTTATCAAAGATCGCAGAGAGGATCACCGACGCTGTCTTGCGTCCGACGCCGGGGAGCTTCAATAAATCCTCCATCGTATCCGGAATCTTTCCGTCAAATTCTTCGATCACCATTGTACACATCCCCCGTATCGACCGTGTCTTCATCCGAAATGTCCCGCAGGAATGTACATCGTTTTCAAGCTCTTCAATCGATACCTTCAAATAATCCTCAGGCGTTTTATATTTGGGATACAAGATTTTTTCCGTCACCAGATTCACTCGCGCATCCGTGCACTGCGCACTGAGGATCACCGCGACAAGTAAATCGAGTGGCGTTCTGTAATACAAAAATGTCTTCGGTGGCGTGTAGATCTTTTCCAGTTTTCTTAGAACCGTCGCCAGTGGGATTCCGTCTTTTCGCTTCATAACAGAAGTATACTCCGCTGAGTGAAGGATCCTTGTCTGGAAAAGAATCCAAAGAAGACCTACACTCACGCTCCATGCTCCCCCCGATCACCGTCTTCGACGTGGAAACAACCGGCCTCGACCCTCGCAGAGGGCACCGCATTGTCGAGATTGCGGGAGTGAGAGTCGAAAATGGGCGTGTGCTGGAGGAAAGTGCATTTACGAGTCTGGTGAACCCTGAGCGCGCGATCCCCTTGGAAGCGAGTCGTATCAATACGATTTACGATGCGGATGTCCGCGATGCTCCAAGTATCATGACGGTGCTGCCGGAATTTCTGACATTCGCGAAAGGATCGATCTTGTGTGCGCACAACGCGAGTTTTGATAAAGGTTTTTTGGACACAGAAAAAGAAGCGTGTTGGGGGTACGTCGAACTCCCCGAGATTCTCTGCTCCATGCGCCTAAGTCAGAGTTTGTTCCCGACAGCATTCCGCCACAATCTCGATGTTATCGGCCAACGCTTCAATATCCCCTTCGACGGCGGCCGCCACCGCGCTCTGCCGGACGTTCTCCAAACCGCAAAAATTCTGATCAAGATGCTCGATCATGGGAAGATACAGTCGATGGATGAGCTGAGGAGGAGGGCGAGTATTGCGACGGCTGCTTTGAAGTGAAAAAAATTATAAAACGTGTCACCCAGAGCTGTGTCATCCTGAGTGTTTTTGCCACAGCAAAAATGTATCGAAGGACGAACGGGCGTGCTTCGAGACGCGCGGCCTGCCCTGAGCCTGTCGAATGGGCGCTCCTCAGCATGACATTGTTTATGGAGGTGTCATGGTTCGAGCGTCCTCACCATGACACTGTTTTTTATTTATGTATCAGCGGCTACAATGCCTCCATCCTATGCCAGTCCTAAAGATCGTCACCGGCGCCGACTCCCCCATCCTCCGAAAAAAGACGAAGAAAGTAGCGAAGGTTACGAAGGAGATTTTGAAACTTCTGAAAGACATGCAGGAAACAACAGTTGCTGCGGATGGACTTGGTCTTGCGGCACCTCAAGTGAACAGAACCGAGCGTGTGTGCATCGTTCGTATGGGAAGTAAACTCACTCCACTGATTAATCCTGACATCACGTATTTTAGTCCCGAAAAAGAAAGTGCAGAGGAAGGATGTCTCAGTCTCCCAAACGTGTGGATCCAAGTCCCACGTTCCATCTCGATCGTCGTGAAGTATTGGGACACCAAAGGAAAAGAACAGGAACGCATGCTCAAAGATATCGATGCACGTGTGGTGCAGCATGAGGTGGATCACCTCGAGGGCAAACTTATTCTCGACTACGACCATCATCCGAAGCCGATGTAACACATTCCAATGATGCTCCAGCGCCTTGTTCTAATATTTGCTCAATTGCAACTCGAGGTGATTGATTCTTATATGTATTCAGATTTCCGTTTTGTCGTAATTGTTTTTTCCCATCAGCCAAACGCGTGCGTAAGGCGCGTTCGTTAATGGAAAGAATTCGCATTGCATCTTGAAGAGACATCTCCTGAATGCTACATAGTTCAACTGCCTCCTTAGCTGCGGGTGTCAACCATGATACTGCAGAGCGAACTCTTCTTCTTAACTCATCCTTAATAACCGCACTTAAAGGATCTGGCTCACGAAAATCATCCATAATTGGTACAACCCAATCAATGTCACATGCATTATCAACAACTAAGCGCCTATTACGTTTCCGCTGTCGATCACTAGCAACATTAGATACTATTCTATACGCCCAAGAAAGAAAACTCTTATCTGAATCGTATGTATCCTTTGATTTAAATATCCTTAGAAATGCTTCTTGCACTAATTCTTCTGCATCATGATCATTACGAGTACGCTTGAGTGCCAGAGCAAGAAGTGCCTTATGAGTTTGAACATAAAGCTCATTAAATGCTTCTTCGTCTCCAGATTGAAATCTCACCATTAATTCCTGATGGACACTATTAACGTTGGATTCTCTAAAATTTTCAAGACTCATATTAACATTATGATTTAAATTAATAATTTGTCAATAACACCAACTATTCTGTACAGTTGGCGGGAATACTAGTCTTTCTCCACTATGCCGCAACTAGAAGCAATCATTGGCCTCGAAGTGCACGCCCAGATGAATACGAAGACCAAAATGTTCTGTGGATGCGATAATGATGCGTTTGGGAAGGAGCCGAACGTGACCGTATGTCCTATTTGCATGGGACATCCCGGCACTCTGCCTGTGGTAAACAAATCTGCGGTAGAGAAATCGGTGAAGGCATCGCTCGCGATCGGCTGTGCCATTTCCCCCGACTGCCATTTCGATCGCAAACATTATTTTTACCCGGATCTTCCAAGTGGTTTTCAAATCTCGCAGTACGACTTCCCTCTCGGGAAGGGCGGAAAAGTTGAATATGATCTCAGAGACGCTTCCGGCAAAAAAACTGGAGAGCGCATCTGCCGCATCACGAGACTTCACATGGAAAATGATGCAGGGAAACTGAGCCACTATGGAGACAAAACTTTGTGTGATTATAACCGCGCGGGAACACCGCTTATGGAAATAGTCACCGAACCGGATATCAGAAATAGTGAAGAGGCTGTCGCGTTTGCTCAGGAACTGCGAAGAATTCTCATCGCTGTTGATGCGTCTGAAGCAGACATGTTCAAAGGAATGATGCGTTTCGATGCTTCCATTTCTTTGCGAGAAATAGGAACGGAAAAACTGAATCCACGAAGCGAAATCAAAAACCTGAATTCGTTTAAGTCGCTCGAAAAAGCTCTACAGTACGAGGAAAAACGACTACGTGATAGTTGGGAGGAAACGGGTGGCCCCTTAAAAGGAAACATCACGGTGGGATGGATGGATGATGCGGAGAAAACGCGCATGCTCCGCGACAAAGAAGATGCACAGGATTACCGCTACTTCCCCGAGCCCGATATTCCACCATTGCATTTTGAAGCTGCGGAAGTGGAGAAGATCAAGCAAAGCCTTCCGCAACTCCCCCGCGCACTGCGTGAAGAATATGTAAAACTCGGACTCGATGAAAAACAGGGCATTCAGATCATGGATGACACCGCGCTCCGCGCGATGTTCGATGCTGTATTCAAGAAAACGAAAGACGCCAAGAAAACATCGGGCATTGTGCTCACGCAATTACTTGGATTCTTGAAGGCTGATAATAAGACAATTGCAGAGGGACCATCGATCGATGCTGTGTTGATTCTCGTTGATGCGATCACATCAGGCTCCATTTCCGGAAATGCAGGAAAGGAAGTTCTGGAAACGATGGTGAAGACAGGAAAATCCCCCACAGACATCATCAAAGAAGGTGGCATGCAACAAATTTCCGATGACGGCGCACTGCAAAAGGTCGTCGATGCGGCGATTGCTGCCAATGAATCCTCTGTCACAACGTTTAAAGCAGGGAAAGCTGCTGCTCTGGGTGCGATTGTTGGGTGGATTATGAAGGAGACGAAGGGGCAGGCGAATCCGCAGAAGGTGAATGAATTACTGAGGAAGGCGATTGGGTAAAGAACGATTCCTATGTGTTCCCTCTCCCAGGGGAGAGGGTTAGGGAGAGGGGTAGAAAGATTTTCCATTTCCGTAGAGACGTGCGGAGCGCACGTCTCAGTTGGTCGATGAAAATACCCCCCCTCGGAGACGTCCCAACGGGTCGTCTCTACAAAATTCCAAATGGTTTTCTACATCAATAAAAATCCGAATTGACTCATTTTATGAACACCAAATGTATTCACAATATGTTTATAGCATTCAGTCCATGGCTTGTAGTTGCGTTATTTTTCCGTAAGCGTACGATGACGTGATTTATCCACACCAAGGAACGCCGAGGTGTCGATCAATCCAAAACACAACACACAGACAAACATTCGTTCTTTTGACCCCTCAGGGTCACCACGGCGAAGCTCGCAAGCGGAGCCGGGTCACACCACCGCCAAAAACAGAGAGAGGGCTTATCATGCGCTTATGCACTCGTTCCTCCCGGCCACACATCTGCAACCCTTTGCACACATACTGGGCATAGGCACGTGATTGTGAAGTACGTGGTAAGCCTCCTCTCTGCTCTGCAACGTTCGTACGTTAGATGTGAGGTTTGCACTTTCGTACGCAGCCCCTTTCCTCCCCAGTGTTCCTCTTGCGCCCTTGTGCCTAGCAGCGAACCGGTACGGGGACTTCGTCGGGTCACGAGGAGAAACAAGAGACCAGAGCAAGGCAGAGAATCGGGGGCACCTCCCCTCAGTCAACCTTCATCTAACGGCTCAATAGTGTTTCGATACTATCGATAGCCGGAAGGGAGACAACACAAACACAAAAAGGACCACGCGAGTGGCCTTTTTGTTATGTATGCATTTCCATTTCTGTAGAGACGAGCGACGCGCACGTCTCCCGTCGACATCATTGCATCAACAAATGGAGACGTCCGAATCGGTCGTCTCTACACGTGGTACCTAAAAACGCCGCACCCGGGAACGGGTGCTACTGTGGTTCTGTAAAGCTCCTCGTTTTCTTTGTAATCTTTGTCTTCCTTGTTTTCTTCGTTTTCCTCATCACGACACCCTCGTCATATAAAGCCCCGTCTCCGTATTGACCTTGATCACATCTCCTTCATCCACAAACAGCGGAACGTTCACGCTGAGGCCGCTTTCGAGCTTTGCTGGTTTGTTGCCGCCGGTGGCGGTGTCGCCTTTGACTCCGGGCATCGTTTCCACGACTTTGAGTTCGACTGTTGGTTTTAATTGGATACCGATCGGCTGTTCTTCAAACACGAGCGTGTCGACTTCGTTCCCTTCGACAAGGTAACCCGCCATGTCGCCAATCAATTCGCTGTTGAGGGTAAACTGATCGTAGTTTTCGAGATCCATGAAGGTGAAGTTTGTGCCGTCGTTGTAGAGGTACTGCACTTTGCGGTAGCCGACATCTGCCGGTTCGATCTTCTCACTTCCTTGAAAGTTTCGCGCGACGATCGAGCCTGTTTTTAAATTTTTTAATTTACACTGCATGTTCGCCTTACTCTGGCTTTTTCTGCCAAATTGGGACGAGAGGACGATAAACGGTTCTCCATCGATCTGAATCGCGCGGCCGGGTTTGAGGTCAGTAATTTCGTACATGTGACAATGAAAAAGAAATACACAAGGACTGCAGCCTAGCGTGAGTCCTAAAACGGAGTCAACTCTCGCGCTTACTTTGTTTCTTCGTTATCGATACCGCCCACTCCTTTGATCACTTGTGCCGTGCGAAGTTGCTGGATCCTGTGACGCACGCGCTGACTGAGTTTTGTTCCCTCGGGAAGCTCTTCAAACAAATGACGCAGATAGCGCCCTTCGTTCTCGTTGCCTTCGAAACGCTTTATGTCGGCAAGCAACATATTAAGCTGCCCACGCTCTGTCTCATACTCATTGATACGATCCATGGTGCGTCTCACCGCAGCACCCACTTCTGCATCTGTCATCACACGCACAACATTCACACTCTGCCCCACTACATGCAGCTGAGCATCGGGCAAATATCCCGCAAGTGTATCCGCGACATCAGCAGAAAGACTCTGCATTCCTGGTTGCGGCTCTTCTTCAAGTCGCACGGCAACGGAAGTGAGAAGAAGATTTACTTCTCTCCGTGCTTCGGGCCGCAGTTCCGTGTCTCCTCCGCGCTTGAAATCGGTCAGCTCGGGCGCGAGGGCGACGAGCATCAATTCCACACGATCGCTGTCTCCTTTGCGTACAGCGTCGTGCAAGGCATCAATCGAATCGACAAGAAGTGTTGCTTTCACATCACGTTCATTGACCACCGTATTGGGAAGAGCCGCGCTTGTTTCAAGCACAGTTTTTTTAAGAACGTAGAGCGCGTCATCGGGGGACGTTGCACTGACATCCGCGGAGTTTTCCGCGACTTCCTGATGCACGAGCGCTTCTGCAATCACGTTATCACCCGAGCCGGATGCTACGGAGAGAAGTGTTGCCTTATATTCATCGAGCGCAATGAGTGCTCCGCTATCCCCTTGTGCCAAGAGCACAGATGCTTCGTTCAGACGCGTGCTGGCCTGAGCCAAACGCTTTTCGATGCGCGCCTGCGGATCGAGCGTCAGAAACACATCCACATTTTCAGCGGCACGCTTCACAGAGTAGAAGACAGAATTGGGAAGGATTCCCGCCTCGGCACTGCGCCGCTCCTGCTGTAACTGCGCAACTTCACGCTGATGCACGGCATCACGTTCCAGGTTCTGCGCGACCCATGTTCGCTTGTAGGCATTGGCAGGAAGTCGCGTGACTGACACTGCGCTACTGGACGTAAGATCCGCTGCCTCCCCTGCGACCAATGCAAATTGTTTACCCGCATTTTGTACCGTGACATGACGATCCCATGCCTCGAGATGCACCACTCCCTTCTGTGTTTTTTCGAGCGACAGACTGCCCGCGTGAAGCATAACCGTGCCTGCGGTCGTCGCAATACTGAAACCGGGGAGTTGATCGGGGAGGAATGCCTGAAACCAGATTTTTCCGGAGACGAGCGTGAGGGTCGGTCCTTCATACGAAGCAGCAGGTCGGCGGGAAATCGTGTTCAAAGAAATAGTTGTGCCGGGTGCCATCCGCAGCGTGCCTTCGTTATTGAAAAGAATCGATGCCTCGCCTGTCTCATCTGTGCGAAGATCAACCGCATGCGTGAGTTCAATTTCCTTCTGGGTGATCGGCTGCCAGAGCCCCTCGAGGGAAAGCTGCACATGGCCCACTGTGGAACGCAGAATCACCGGTGACTGCGCACTGATACGAGGTGCTAAAAAGAGTGACGAGCCCGCATCGAGCGCGACCGCCACAATCACAATCGCCGCAACCCATTTGGAAAGGCCAAAGGAAAACGATGATGCCACAGGTTGCCTTTGTAATTTTGCAAAAATCATTTCCCGAATAGTCATGCGTGTATCAGCAGATGGCTGCAAGAATCCGCGGGCACGATCGAACAAAGATTGAACAGCAGGATATGCGATGCGATGTTCTACGCTTTTTTTAATCGAAAGTTTTTGATCGGATGTTGGCGTCGCCTCTTGTCTTGCACGGGCGAGAGCAGCGGATCCTTCGATCCGTTTCATGATCACGTTTTGCACACGTGTGCGCTGATCGGCACTCGGAGTGACATCGTCTTTGAGCCTGTGGAAGAGGGACTCAGGGGTCATTGCGTGGGTTAAAACGTGAAAAAATGGCTAGTGTTACGACTGGTTGGCGATTTCGGGGGGTAGAAAAGTCTCGAGTTTCCGCAGGGCGCGCAGTTTGAGGATACGCACTCCCCCTTCTGTCATATGCAAAACCCGTGCAACCTCGCTATAGGGCAATTCGCTGATGTATGTGAGGAGAAGAACCTCTCGATATCTTCGCGGCAATTTGTCCAGAGCTTCGCGCACCATTTTGAAGGTTTCGTTCTTTTCCACCCGCGCTTCCGGCCTATTAAAGGTATCCGTATCCACGATATCTTCGGGCATCTCTTCAAACCCCCGCGTCGAGCGATAGGTATCGATCACACTATACCGCGCAATGCGAAACAGCCACGCTGCGAAGGGCACGCCACGCTGAATTTTATACGTATGCAGCTTCTCCCACGCCTTCACAAAAATATCCGCCGTCGTATCCTCCGCAACTTCTTTGGGCAACCGAAATGCGCAGTACCGGTAGACCTGCGTAAAAAACTGATCGTAGATAGCCGCAAACGCATCGGTATCACCCTCCTGCGCCCGCGCAATCAGCCGTTGCAACTCTGTTTCGTCTGTAGGAGTAGGGATCATGGAAGTTTGAGTATAGCGGATTTCGTGTTGATATGGAGAGCGGCTCACCTTGATTTCCCTCTCCAAGGGGAGAGGGTCAGGGAGAGGGGTAGAAAATATTCCATACCCTAAAACGGAAGTGGAACTTTTTTGTTACCCTCACCCTAGCCCTCTCCCTCCCACCCTGATTCTTGACGGAAGAGGGAAATTTAAAAAAAGCCCCTCTCCCGGCTGGCGTGCGGTGCGTGAGGGAGAGGGGTTGGGGTGAGGTATTTTTTTTAACTTACTCCCACTCAATCGTCGCCGGTGGTTTATTGGTAAGATCAATGAACACACAATCAATCCCCGGCAATTTCAAAATTTTCTCCGTCATTATTTTCACCACTTCTTCGGGAAGCGACACGGCGTTTGCAGTCATCGCTTCTTGAGATTCGATTGGGCGCAGGACGATTGACTGCATGCCGGCTGCGGTGCCGAACGGGAGGAGTACGACGGGGAATTGCCAAATTTTTTCGTAGAGTCCTGCGCGGTGCATTTCGTCGTAGACGATGTCATCTGCTGCTCTCAGTAAATCTGCGCGTTCGCGGGTGACGTAGCCGGGAGAGAAAATAAATTCGGGAGGAGTGATGTGCGACGTGCATTGGAGCACACGGTTGAAGGTTGGGTTGGTATTCGGAATGCTTGTGGCGAGTTCCATAAATCGCGGTTCGATCATGTACGGGGTTTCACTAAAGAGCGCGAGTGCGTGACGATACGTACGACCGTCGCCTTGGACTCCGACGGAACGAACGGGGAGAACTGCAGAGGCGTATGTCGTCTGTGGTATGTCGTATGTGGGAATCGCTTCTTCTTGATGCTCTGCACAGAGGATGCGCACTCCAAGACCGGGACCCGGAAACGGATGCCTCCACACCAGATCATGTGACAACCCAATCTCTTCTCCGAGTTTTCGCACTTCATCTTTGTACAGATCTTTCAGTGGTTCAATCACGAGTCCTGCATCGATCATTTTCTGCACAGCCTCGACGCGATTGTGATGGGTTTTGATGGTGTCTGCGTGCTGGGTACCGCCTGTTTCAATAGTGTCTGGGTAGATCGTCCCCTGTCCCAGCATCCATCCGTCTTCAAACCGAAGGTGCATGTCTTCACTGATTCTTTTTTGGACGGCAAGGAAGGTATCACCAATGATGCGGCGTTTTTCTTCAGGTTCGTAGACGCCTTCGAGGTTCCGGAAAAATTCATCGGACGCATCGACGACTTCTAGATTTTCGATGCCAAAAAGATCGAATGCGTTCATAATTGCGCGCGTTTCGTTTTTGCGCATGAGTCCTGTATCGACAAGTAATCCCTGCACACGATGGGCGCCGAGGACTTCATTCAAAACTGTGAATGCAACAGTGGAATCCACTCCACCCGAGACGAGCATGAAGACGCGACGATCGCCGACTTCTTTTTTCACTTCTTCCCCGATGCGCTTTGCGTAACTCTCGATCGACCACTCTGCGTGATCGGTCAGTGACACAAATTTTTTCAAAATCTCATTGCCATATTCGGTGTGCACGACCTCCACGTGAAACTGCACGCTGTAGATTTTTCGTGCCTCACTCTCCATCGCTGCATTTGCGCAATCCGCAGAACTAGCGGCACAGATAAATCCTTCCGGCAGTGTCGTCACTTCATCGCCATGCGACATCCACACGACGAATTTTTCGGGAAGTCCCTGAAAGAGCGTCGCATCTTTATGAGTGGAAATCTGTGTCCGTCCGTACTCTTTCGTTTTGCCTCCGGTCACTTTTCCCCCAAGTGTGTGCGCAATCCAGTGATGTCCGTAGCAAATGCCGAGGACGGGAACACCAAGATGCACAATCGCAGGATCCGCCTGTGGACTACCATCGTCATAGACGCTTTGAGGTCCCCCCGAGAGGATAATTCCCGCCGCATCTTTCAGTTCAGACGCAGGGGTATTGGGGGGTCGAATCTCCGAAAAAGCCCCCGACTCGCGCACGCGACGAGCAATGAGATGGGCATACTGTCCACCGAAATCCAGAATGACGATGCTTTTGGGGTGGATAGGAGCGGGCATGTACGCAGTCTACGCATCAGCGTGCCTTGCGGCAACGGGGAGAACAGAAGCAATGAGGATCCACACCGTATACGCCACGGCACTGTCTTCCCATGCGTGGAGGAAGAGAGCGGCGATGCTGACGGCGAGAAAAGTGAGTAGTTGGTAGTTGGTAGTGAGTAGTTTTTGATGCATTTTTAATCGTTTCAAAATAAGGAATACCAACGACAAATAAAGTACGAATCCAATCCAACCAAGCTCCACTCCAATCTGCAGATACCAATTTTCCGGAAGGAACGGGCAGCGACAAACGTGATCTGCGAGCGGAGGTTGAACTTGCTTGGATCCTAAGAACACACAAAGGTTCGGCTGATCTTTGGCCCAACTTGGATCATCGGTCGGCTCGAGCATCACGCACGCTTCGCTGGTGCGATTCGTCGCGGGACCTGCGGTGCCAAGACCCATGCCAAACGGCTGCTTCACCATTTGTTGCAACGCTTGGAGTGGACGCTCTATGTGACCGCGATTGGAAGAAATGCGAGTGAGGATTCCGGGAGCAATCAGGAAAAGAACAATGAGACACGTCACAAGCGATATGGCTCCGAACAGCATCTCTTTGCGGAAAGTGCGCCTTGGCAGAATCATGAAAGAAGCGACTACCGTCATCACAAATGCACCGAGCCACGCAGCGCGAGAAAATGTCAGGAAAATAGCACCAAGCACGAGAAGGAAAATTATTTTTTGAAGTACGGGAATTTTTTTTGATCGATAGGAAGACAATCCTATTGGTAGGAGTAATGCAAATACAATGAGTAACCACAGCCCCAACTGGTTTGGTCCACTCATCACAGATTGAATACGGCGAAGCGAGGAACCACCGATCTGCTGAAATGCGGCTATGGGATGATCGGGCAAGTAGAGAGAATGGAGATCGGAGTATCCGAGGAAACTGAAAAATGAATCGGGCAGGAAAAAACTGATGATGCCGTAGAGAGCGACAATTCCTCCAACCCAGAGAAGTACATTCATCAACTGTTTCATGAACCACTCAGACCAAGAGGTGCGGCGGAGGATGAGGAAGGAGAGGAGGGGGATGAAGTCGTATTTGAAACCGAGGATGAAGTTGGTAGTGAGTAGTGAGTAGTGAGTAGTGAGTTGAATAATGATCGACAGTCCGAGGAGTCCAAAAATTAAATAATCAATCACATCAAAAGCTGGTAGCCGGTGACCGGCAGCGCGTAGCCTCTTGCATGCAATCACAATCTCCACCATCGCAATCAAAAGAATCAGTCCAAGCACTCCCTCCTTCCAAATCGCGAGATACGAAAGTGGCGCATGTCCCGCACCCGCAATCATCTTCGTGAGCACTGTGACGAGCAGTGCATGAAATGGGAGCAGAGCGATGAGGATCAAAGCCAATATTTCGCGGAGGCGTTGGGGCATGCGAGAAGGATACAGGATTACAAATATTGCGCAGCAAATCAAAAAAACGTGTCACCCTGAGGTGTGTCATCCTGAGTGTTTTTGCCGCAGCAAAAATGTATCGAAGGACGAATGGGTGTGCTTCGAGACGCGCTCTTGCGCTCCTCAGCATGACATTGTTTATGGAGGTATCATGGATTCGTCGCGGCTCACCATGACACTTTTTTTATAACCCCAACCTCTCCTCCTCGCTCCGAAACACTTCTCCTTGTTCCAGCACATCTTCAACCGCTGTGATGCAACTGCTGCTCACGTTGCGACCATAGATTTTTGGTGCATCTCGAAGTAGCTGATTATCCCATGCGAAATCAATGATGCGGCGGATGAGGTGACTGTCGACGGGAGGGGCGATGATGTTTCCTCCATTGATGATCGATTCACTCCTGTCCGACCCAAAGCGAAGCGTGACACACGGAACCCCCAGCACATTCATCTCTTCCTGCATCGATCCGCTGTCTGTTGCGCAGACTGCTGCACGACTCATCGCGGCGATGACATCAGTGTAGAGCGGCCACACAGGCGAGTAGACGAAATTGCTGTATTCCTTCGCCATTTTTTCGACTTCTGCTTTGAGTCCAAACTTCTCCAGTGCGCTCTCTGTCTGAAAAAGAGAAATGAGCAGCACTGTGCGGCCATCAAGAATCAAAGATTTCATCGCATCGTAGATCGCACGGAAGCGAATTTCTGATGTGCAGTTTTCACGGCGATGGATACAAAAACGCACAAAGTTTCCTCCTTCGAGGACAGAAAAACGCTTAAAAATATCTGACTCCTCCGCATGCTCCATTGCCTCCTCTGTTGCATCAACGACGGAATTCCCGACGACAAATATGCGATCATCCGGAAACCCTTCACTCAGTAAAAACTGTCGATCAAGTTCGACCGGTGCAAGGTGAATCCCCGTCCCCGCCTCCGCAGCACGCGTGTTGAATTGTTCGGGATACGGCTCCAGACTTCCGCGTTCCCAATTTGTTTCATCCATGAGAAGTTCTCTCCACGCTCCAACATCGAAATCCTTCGCATCTTCTGTCCCGAGTCCCAAGTCCTGATAGCGAGGAGTCAAAGTTCTAATCCCCGCTTCAACATGCACCGCAGGAAAGCCGTTACAAAAACCTGCATTGCTCGCAGCCATCGCCGTCGTCGTGTCGCCATGGACATAAGGAATCACGATCTTTCCGCGCTTTTTCAGCTCACTCATCACGTATCCGAGTTTACTGATGATCTGTCCGACGACTTCATACATTTCTCCGCGGACATTTAGATTGAAATCCGGCTCCACTCCAAATTCTTTGAGCATGCCGCCGCTCAAATTTTCATCGTAGTGTTGCCCCGTGTGCCCAAGTATCGCAATGTGTCCGCGATTTTTGAGTTCTTTGTAGAGAGGCACTTGCTTGATGATATCCGGTTTCGTCGCAATCATGATCAAATGAACGTGCAGATCTTTGTGATCTGCAAGATCTTCAAAAAAGGTCGGTGAGCGATAGGTGATGTCTGGCATACCGTCACAGCATACCTTGCTTCGGGATGAGAAAAAACATAGGATCGCACACCTTATGTCTGAATCCCTAGATCCATCAACGATACCATGCCAATATGAAGCATTTGTCACCATGGAAGCAGCCCGTCTTTTGGAGCAAGGTATCGCAAAAGCTCTTACAGCTAAGAGTGACTTTGAAATAAAAGATGTCACAGCAATGCGAGCTCATTTTGAAATTTGTGCGCGCTGCAAATGGGTACAACAAAGAATCCGAGAGCTTGACGAGGAAATGGAAGCTTTGGGATAACCTCAAATCTTCTCCATCCCCTTCTTCTCCATTTCAGCAGGCACCGGTAATTCCATCAGTGTCAGCACCAAAGAAGCAATGTCCTTCAACCCTGTGCATTCTGATAATTGGTCTGCAGAAGTGATTTTTGTCGAATGGACAAATGTCTGAACTGGATTATTCGAGTGACTCGGACTGATGGTCTGCGTCCCCGGATAGTACATTTCTTCCGCATTGCCATGATCCGCGGTGACGATCCAGTCGTAGCCGGCTTTTTCAAGTGCGGGCAACAGAATCGCAAGGTTCCTATCAACCGCTTCGCAGCCTTTGATCACCGCAGCAAGATCACCGCCATGTCCGACGAGATCGGGGTTCGCGTAATTCATGACAATAAATGCGTATTCTTTCGTATTGATTTTTTCAATCACCTGCTTGGTTAATTCATCCGCACTCATATCGGGTGCCAGAGCAAAATTGGAAACCTTTGGGGACTCAACCAGCAAACGATCTTCACCCGGATACGGCTCATGTTGCTGGGCATTGAAGAAAAAAGTTACGTGCGCAAATTTATCCGTTTCTGCGACTCGTAATTGTTTGAGCCCGTTTTTCGAAACGATTTCTCCAAGCGTATTTTTTACTTCTGTTGCAGGGAATGCCACAGGGAGATGATCCGAATATGGCCCCATGCACACTACATCGCGTATGCGAACGGGTCTGGGGAATTCATGAAAGTTTTCGTCCTCGAGCGCCCGCACGATCTGAATCATTCGATCACTGCGAAAATTAATGCACAGAACAATATCTCCACTGTTGATTGTCTGGAATGCAGGAGTTTTTAATGGGCGAATATAGTAATCCGTACGCTCTTTGTCTGCAGCTTCCACATACCAAGCCTTCGCTCCCACGCAGAGATCTGCTACTTCCCGACCGACACCCTGCGTCAATAAATCGTAGGCGATTTTCGTACGTTCGGCGTACTGTCGATCTCTGTCCATTGCAAAGTACCTCCCGACCAGAGATGCGATTGTTCCTAACTGCAATCGACTGACTTCTTCCGTGAGCAAGTGAAAATCGGTACAGAAATATTGTTCCCCTACATCTCGACCATCACCAAAGAGATGCAACGAGACATGATCGACGCCCATTTTCTTTGCAAGCTGAAGCATGGCATGAAAATGCTCTGCGGAACTGTGGACACCGCCTGTGGAATAGAGACCAATCAGATGAAGGGGTACTTTTTTTTCTAACGCACGTTTGCATGCAGCGACTAATACTTCATTTTCAAAAAAACTTCCTTGTTTGATAGATTGATTGATCTCTTCCAGTGGCTGCCACACGATTCTGCCAGCACCCATGGTCAAATGCCCTGGTTCACTCGCTCCCTGCTGACCTTCGGGAAGTCCAACCGCATTGCCGGAGGCGTTCATGATGACCGAAGGCGTTTGTTTTTCCAAAGTATGAATAGTTGGGATATTGGCAAGAGTACGAGCATTTCCCGGACCCGCAGGTGCCACACCAAAACCATCAACGACGATCAAACACACGTTATGCATTGCAAACAGCCTACCATTCAGGACAGTTTTCTGCTACAATGTCTTGATGTCCGCATTTCAGATCCATAACCTCTCACCGCGCCGGTACGGCCACACTGTGCTGTGGTCTGTCATCGTAAGCATACTGATTGTCTGTGTTTCTGCGGCTCTCGGCCGTGCTGCGAGGAATTTCAAGGCTGCGCTCATTGATGCGCCGGATGTTGCTGTGTATTTACTGCTGCCAGACGAACACTTGGGAAATACGACGTTAATCAAACAAAACGAAGAAGACACAGTGCGTTCGTACCTTGCAGAAAGTGCAAACGGACCCAAAGTCATCACACTCCGCAAAAATGAAAAGTGGTACGTCGATCTCATTGAACCCTTGCACGCGAGTGCATCACAAGGAGAGGAAACACCACCACAGCAGTAAAGATCCGAGGTAACCTTGATGGCTGCCGCACCAGTCTCCACATCCATTCGAGACCAAGTTTTTGTAGTATCTGAGGCGCGCGTTTTTGTATGCCCGCGATAAAATCAAACGTCCCACCGATTCCCATCGCCACCCGCACGCTCGGCATGTGCTTCAGGTGATCTGCAATCCAGATGTCCTGCGCAGGAGCTCCGTAGGCAACAAGGAGTAGATGTGGTTTTGCAGCATTGATTTTTTGAATGATCGCTTCGGCATCTTCCTGTCTTGGTGACCCAGAGAATGTTCCGACGATCTTCAGATGTGGATTTTTTTGCTGAAGTTTTTTCGCAGCTTTCTCAGCAATGCCGTCCCCCGCACCCAAAAGAAAAACCGATGTATGTGCATCAAGATGTTTACATAATTCCCTAACCGTATCCACACCTGTCACGCGCTCCGGAAGACATTGCCCTGTGTATCGGGCTGCCCACAGAAGTCCATGACTGTCGGGCAGGTTCAGGTCTGACTGCTGCAACACTCTTCGAAATTCTTTGTTTCGATGCGCCTCCACGAGCATCTCACTGTTTGGAGTCATCACATGTCGCTGCGACGAAGATGCGAGCATCTGCACGATTGTATCGACTGCGTCTGTGCGAGTGACGACATCGATCGGAACGTTGAGGAGTGAAATGCGGAGCATGGGAAGAAGATACCCTCTCCCCGAGGGAGAGGGCTAGGGAGAGGGGTAAAAAAACCATCTCCGCATCAGTAAACCATGACAGATCAAAGAAATACTTCTACAATTCCCTCATGCGTATCTCTCAGGCACTCATCGCATCGGCCACTCTCCTGATACTCACCGGCTGCGCACCTGCGGCAAGTCAGACGGCACCAGCAACAGATACGGGTAGCAGCAGTTCCGAGAACAGTTCCTCTGCATCATCCGAAAAAACCATCGCCATCGCCACCGGAGCGAGCCTAAAAGAAGAGTTGCTCGAGAGTGGGATATTGGAAATCGGCGAAGAAAATGCCCCGGTCTCGATGCTCCTCTTCACGAATTATTCCTGCGGATACTGCCTCGATTTTCACGATCACCTCTACTCAAAATTGCTGACGGAATATGTCTCTGTCGGAAAAGTGCGACTGGGAATTGTCCCTCTGGCGATGCAAAAATACCCGCAGAGTCTCACGACAGCAGCATTGATGCTCTGTAGTGCAAAGCAGAAAAAGGGGAAACTAATGCACGATCTGCTCTTTACTGAATTGGATGAGAAAAAACTACAGAAGGAAATCTCGGCACTCGGACTCACTATGGACGCGTTACAACAGTGCATCGCAAGTGACGATCTGAAAGTGATGCTGTCCTCGGAGGAAAAATATGCGCTGTCATTCGGTATCAGCCTTGCTCCGTCATACGTCATCAACAACAGAAAATTCACAGGCCTTCCCGAATGGGCGGATCTTCGGGGGCAGATCGAGGAAGCTCTCAGGACTGCGCGCTAGTGATACGCACCAATTTCATTCGCGCAGTTTTTCCGGACAGAATTTTGATGTGTGAAGCAGGCACGGAGAATGATTCCGCGAGCACGTTGATCAGAGAAATATTCGCACGATTATCCTCTGCAGGCGCTGCGAGATCCACCTTCACGCTCCCGTCTTCGAGTACCGATGTGATCTGAGATTTTGGCGCGTGCGGCCGAACTCGAATGACGATGTCAATCGACGCCTGTGTCGCCAATTTTTGAATGAGTGATTCGATCATCAGCGGACTTGTTTCTTGCGCCATTCTGCGATTTTTTTATGATCGCCGGAGACGAGTACATCAGGCACTTTCATCCCCTCAAATTCCGCAGGCTTCGTATAATGCGGGTACTCTTTTTTCCGATCGAGCGCCGCACTGAAACTTTCTTCGGCAGCTGATTCACTGTGCCCAAGAACTCCGGGGATCTGCCGTGCCAAAGCGTCGATCAGAACCATGGCAGGCAACTCTCCGCCCGTGAGCACATAATCCCCAATCGACATTTCTTCGTCAATCCATCCTCCATCAATCACACGCTGATCGATACCTTCGTAGTGTCCACAAACCAAGATGAGCCACTCATACTTCTTCACAATCTTTTCAACCATTGGCTGACGAAGTTTTTTGCCGCGCGGAGAGAAGTAGATGACATGAGGCTTCCCCCCTCTCCCGCTCACGGGGGAGGGGCTGGGGGTGGGGGCAGTGTTTGCTGAAATCGTCTCAATAGCTCCCACCAACACATCCGCCCGCATCACCATTCCCGCTCCTCCTCCATACGGCGTATCATCAACCTGATGATATTTTCCGATCCCGAATGTGCGCAGATCATGATAGTGAATCTCGAGGAGGTGTTGATCCTGCGCACGCTGGAGGATCGACTCCGTGAGAGGACCTTGGAACATCTGCGGGAATAACGTAATAATATCAATGCGCATGGACAGGAGGATAGCGAAGAAATCAACGAAAACGAAGAAAACAAGGAGTGTTACGTTGATTCCTCGAACTCGTCGAATTCCTCGTTTTCCTTGTTTTCACTTCTTCAGTAATCCAAAGACATCACAAGCGCTACACTACATCCATGCAACCCCTCGTCTCCATTCTCATCCCCACCTACGAACCAAACCCTGCATTCCTAAAGGAAGCGATTGATTCTGCCATTGCCCAAACCGAAACGCGCTGGACGATGCTTATTCATGATGATTGCTCGACCGCAGATGTAGAATCGATGGTAAAGGACTATCAGAAAGATCCCCGCATCACCTTCACGCGGAGCCCTGTACGGCTGGGAATCGGGGGAAACTGGAATGCGTGTTTAAAAATGTGTCATGGTGAGCCTGTCGAACCACGACCTCCTTTTATCCAATTCCTCTTCCAAGACGATATTTGGAAGCCGACGTATCTTGCACACATGATCACCGCTCTCGAAGAAAATCCATCAGCAGGATTCGCATCGGGAGGACATATCTATGCCTGCGACATCTCGCACGAGATCGAGAAGCTCTATCAGGACGTGCATCGCACGAGGGAATATTTCAAGACCGGACTTCACGATGGATCCACATTGCTGAAAGACTGGATCACACAAGAACTCCACCCAAACATCATCGGTGAACCGAGCTTTGTGATGCTGCGTCGATCGCTCGTAGACAGCGTCGGACCATTTGCAGAAGACATGCCACAATTTTTAGATGTCGAATATTGGACGAGGTGCTTACTAAAAGCAGATTGGGTGTGGGTGAAGGGAAATCTGGGATCCTTCCGTGTGCATGAAGCGGGAGCAAGTGCACAGAATCAAGTGTCGGGTGCCGGCATCTACGACCGTCTTCGCTGCTTTGAACAAATCATTCACAGTCTTCCATCAAGTGATCTCAAGATCGCTGCAATCAAAGCAAGAAACAAAGCTCTCGATGGTATGGCTAAGAAATTCCTTCATCGACTGAGGGGCAAAAAGAAAATCCCGACGCAGGGAAGTAGCGGCATGTGGAAATTTGCGATGCGGCATCCTGTGCTGATGATGAGGTCGTTGCTGCGGGCAATTTTTAGTCTATAGGACGCTGTTTAACCATCCGGATAGAGAATATGATGAAATTCATATCCTAATGCGTCTCTCACAATATCAATGACAGCAGAATAAGTGAGAAGTGCATCTAATCTTTCTTTTGGCAAATCTTGTTCGGTTGCAGCATTAAGGTAACACTCTCCTTGGTAAGGCATTCATAGACTACGATAGCAGGGGTTCGCCTGTCCATTCCCAGTCCTGAGTGGGTTTTGACGTAGTTGTACCAGTGTAGCCACTGCCACACGATGAAGTTATGTTC